>CAMATG010000265.1 GCA_945860645.1 Candidatus Sulfopaludibacter sp. SbA3
GAGGTCACCAACGAGTTCCGTCAGCCCTTCCGCCCGAACGATGGGCGGGACGCCAGCGTTTCCAACACAGCTAAACGCGGCGACCTGCTGCGCATTGGCCGTGGACGCTGCGCCAAAGGCCAGCGCGACAACCGCGAATGCAGGAAATAGTTTGCGAAGATCCATATTTTCCTTCTCCTTAATCGGATTCAAAACCGAACTGTAGAAGTCCTACCCAAAATTTTCGGTCTCTGTTTCCATCCCCGTTGGGCCGGTCCGGCGGTTGCCAGGTTAGTTTCCTGCGGAAGATGAAGCGAAACCAGTTCTGCCTTGATGTTTTGGTTCCCTGGACTGGTAAGGCAGTTCCAGCCCCGGGCTTACAGTTATCACCAGGTCGCCCATGAAGTCAACATCTTTTCGGGATGGCACAGGAACGGCCGTGGTGACCCTAATTAAAAAGCAATACGGGGGCCAGTCGAAGCGGCGGCCTAAATGATTGGTAAATAAGGAATAAGAGAACGAAGAAGGGAGTGAAGGCGGGCAGTGTGGACGCAGGGTTGCGTCCGGATGACACAGTGGGGAACCGTGAACCAAAAAAGAAAAGGGGGAGGCCGAAGCCTCCCCCCTCACCATTGTTACGCCGATTAGGCGACTGCTTTAGTGGCCCAGGATTTCGCTGGCGAACAGCGTGCGCGAGGGCAGAGCGGAGTCAAGAATCAGACCCAGGTAAGCTTCGGACACACGGTTTGCACCGACGTCGCTGATGAAGGCGAAGCCGTGCGCGTACTGGAACTGGCACTGAGCAATCATGTAACCCTGGAAGCCCGGCGTCGCCGCGATTCCATAGTTACCACCCGTCGACAGAACGGCCGTCAGCTGCTTACCAGCCGGCACAACCGCGGAGGTCTGGGCTGCGGGAGCAGCGCCGCCACCGGTGGTCTCACCGTAGTAGTTCAGCTTGCAAGGACCGGACTGAGGAGCCGTACCAAACGGATCGACAGAGGTGTTGCTGATCGCAATACCGGAGTCGAAGCCGGCCTGGTTCGTCAAGAACACGAACAGGATGTTCGTGGTGCAGGCGCTGATCGTGAAGATCGTCCGAGCCGAGCTGGTGTCAGCGAAGCGCGGAAGCGGAGCCGAGGAGCTCTGCGTCGTCACGGTGCTCAGCGGCGCGAAGCTGCCGGCAACCGTGGCCGAGCCGAGGCCAGGCAGGTTGTTGGACGTGTTGGCAACGTAAGAAACGCCGATGCCAAATTCATAGGTCTGCGAGGTCAACGGATCGGCCTGCAGAACTTCCCAGGTCGCCATGCCAGCACCGTTGTTCAGAGCGATCGGAGCCGAAGCGGCGCCGAAGTCGAACGAGGAGCTGTTGGTGCCCGTCACGCGGGAGAACGAACCACCGCCGTTGGCATCGGTCGTAACCAACCGGGCCATCGTCAGGGTCGAAGTCGTCGCGGCGCGCGCCGCACTGATCGCCGGACGGCTGGAGGGGCCGCAATCCGAGCAGGTCGCCACGGGGTACAAGGAAGCATACAGAACCACACCAGCCGGGACGTTCGCGAAGCGAGCCATCAGGCGGGTGCCGTGATCGGCCAAGCCGGCCGCGGCCAAACCGTTGGCGCTGGAACCAGTCACAATCGCGGGGGTCTGGTTCAGGAAACCGGATTCCGTGTTGTAAATGGCGCCAGGAACGTTCTGGTTCACAGGCGTCGGCGAGGTGTCACCGTCAACATAAGCAGCGGCGTTGCGGCGCTTGAACGACGAGGCGAACCCTTCGCTGAAGCGAACGATCGTGCCCATACCGTTAACGAGAGCCTTGCTGCTGTCCGTCGCGGCGGCAGAGTTAAACGACACGCACTGCAGGTAGCTGTTCACAGCCTGGCGGGTGCTGAAGCTCAGGCCCGGCTGAATGAAGGCAACAGTCTGCTGCGGATTGTTGATCGGCACCGAAGTCGTACCGGTAACCGAAATGAACATGACGATCTGGGTGGGGATGAGGGTGCTCGAGACGCCCAGCTGATTCGCGTTGGCGCGAATGTTGGTGATACGGATCACACGGGTCGCATTCGTACCCGGGGGATCGATCGGCACACCAAGCCAGACGATCGAGTTGGCGCCAGCGTTGCGGCCCTGAAATACGTTCGGGACAGATCCGGGTCCGGAAAACTCGTCGTAATCAACGCCATCGAAGACGCCATCAAAACCTGCAGTGCCGCCAACACCAGTGATCGCGCAACCACCGTTCACCGAGCAGTAACGCTGCGCGGCGGCGGTCGGTTCGTCGATCATCAGGAGGGCTTCACTCCAGGGGTCAGCAACCAGGCGGCTGGTCACGTTGGTGTTCAAGAAGATCTGAACGTTAGCCTGGGGGACCGGGCTGCCAAAGGCAGTCGGGGTACCACCCGTGCAGTTCAGAACGAGGTCACCAACGAGTTCCGTCAGCCCTTCCGCCCGAACGATGGGCGGGACGCCAGCGTTTCCAACACAGCTAAACGCGGCGACCTGCTGCGCATTGGCCGTGGACGCTGCGCCAAAGGCCAGCGCGACCACTGCCAAAGCAGGGAACCATTTGCGGAAATCTACCATTTCCTTCTCCTTAACAATTTTCAAGTAGTCGAACTAACGAAGAATAACCCAAGAGGTTTGCCTCGCCTCGCGGTTCCCTCACCGGCCGGTCCGGCATTTGCCGGGTTAGTTGCGGTGGGTGCCCATCGGGCTCAGCTACAGTTGTTTTTTTTAGAATGTTTTTATTTTGCCGCGGGATTCTCGCGACGGGTTTTGCGCCTAACACCAGAAGAGCTCTAGAACCCGCTCTGCGGAGTCCAGTCTGAGACTGGGGTACCAGCGAACGGAAGACAGGCCTTCCGTTGTTAGTATATGCAATCTCCAGTCCAAATTACCAGCACAACGTGGTGTCACTTTCCCCATCCCGCCCGCAGCCGCCTTAAATTCGCCAAATCCCTAACAAATCAACGAATTGCAATCACCACAGGGTTCGCCGTAACACCCCCCTGCCGGATCTCCAATGCCTGGAAAAGCCCCGGCGGCATGTCCGCCGGCAGCTGCACATTCAACTGATAGAGTCCAATTGACCCGGGAGTGAGTCCGGCGTATACAACCGGCAGGTCCACCCCGCCCCCCCGTACCGTCACCGCCGACACCGTCCGTCGCAGCGCCCTCTGCCCCGCATCCACTGCCCCGAACCCCGTCCCGTACAACACCACCACCTGCCCCCGCGCCGCCGGATTGTTCGGCGCGTTCAAACTCCCGTCCTGATTCGTCACCGCCGCCTGGCTCCCAGACAACCGGAACACCGCCGGCGCCGTCTCCCGCACATCCACGGTCGCCTCTGAACTCCCGAACGCGCTCGTCACCCGCAACGGCCACGACCCCGCCGCCAATCCCAACGGCACCACCGCGTTCACCTGGAACGGCGTCGCAAATATCACCGCCGCCGACTGCCCCCCAATCTCCACCGTCGTCTCACTATTCGCCCGCGCCAACCCCAATCCGAAGATCGAAATCGCCGTTCCCGGTGCGAAATCCGTCGTGAAACTCGCCGCGTTCACCACCGCCCCAGCCTGGAACGATGCCTCCAACGTCGACAACTCCCACTGCAACGCCGGCCGCGACACCCGGAACGACCCCGTCCGCAGCCCCGTAATCTCAAACCGCGGTCCGCCCGAAGCCAAATCCGTCAACGCGCCTCGATACGTCCCCGCCGCCACAACCTCGGCCTGGTACACCGCCTGCGTCCCGTCACAATACGTGAACAACGTCACCGCCGCCCCGCTCGGAACCCCGAACGCCGGCCCACACAGTCCCGCCGCCGATGCGACAGTATTACTCGTCCCCGTCGCCGCAAACAGGAATCCGCTCGCCGCCGCCGGTCGCGAAACAAACCGCACCGCACCGGCAATCGTCGCATTCCCGGCCACATAATCACCCAACCCCGCCCGCGGCGCCCGCGGATTCGGGTCCATAATCACAATCCCCCCATCCGCATTCACCCCGGTCGCCACCACCCCAACCCCGGTCCCATCGGCCATCTGCACACTCACCAACACCGGCGAGCCCCCCGCCAGCGCCTCCCGAATGGCCAACTCCGTCGCCGCCACCGGAATAATTTCCATCGCCCCGCCCGCAAAGTTCACCAGCCGCCACAAATTGACAGCCTCCGGATTCGCCAAATACCCATCGCAAATCTGATTCGCCTGGTTATCCAGCACGCAGAAGTTCCGCAGATACGAATCCACCGCCGCCGCCGTCACCGGCCCAACAGCGTTCGCCAGCTCCCCGCGATCCTGGAAATACTTCAAAATCGCCGCCGCCGCGCCCACATACGAGTTCCCGTCAAAGCTCAACCGCGGGAAATTCGAAACCGCCGTCCCGCTCACCTGCGCGCTGAACGTTACCACCTGCCGCGACGCTTCCGCCGTCGCCAGCGCAATGCCCGACGCCGCCGGCAACCGCAGCAATGACTCCGCGTCTCCATTAATATCGGTGGCCGTCACCCGTGGCAATACCTCCGCGCCCGGCGAAGCCGCAAACGTCACCGCTACGCCCACCAGCGGCGCTCCGCTCTCGTCCCGCAAATTCACTCGCAACGGAATCGGCAACCGCGTCCCCGGTGCGCCGGACTGCGCGTCCCCGCGCGTCTTCGTCAACCGTGGCCGCGATTCCGCCGCCGACCGGATCGAATACGTCGTCTCCGCCGTCACTGTCCCCGATACCGCCCGCACCGTCACCGTCCGCGTCGGCGAATCGGCAGGTACCCACGCATCCCACGTATAGGAGCCATTCCCCGTCCGCACCACAAAATCCGCCTGCCCCGTCGAGCTCACCCGCAACGTGCTGTTGTCCGGGAACCCGCCCGCCGCCAGCCGGATCCGCGACCCCGCCACCGCCGACGCCGGCAGCACCGAAATCGTCGGCTTCCGCGCGCTCTCCACCGCGTTCACATCCGCGCTCCCCGGCGTGTATTCCATATACCCGCCCTCAAAATCCTGCCGCCGCCGCCCTTCCGGCGAATACTCTTCGTCGATCGGCGCGCCGAACCGCCCGCCGGGCCCGCCCAACGCCTGGTACCGCGCCAGAATCGCGCCCGAAACCACCAGACTCCGGCCGGCCAACAACCCCGATTGCATCTGCACAATCGCGCCATTCCGGAAGTTCTGCACCAGTCCCGATGTCGCCGCGAACGTCGAAAACGCCGTCGCCCCCGCCAACGGCGATCCCACCGGCCCCGTCTCATAGTTCAACAACGCCCATCGCGCCAAAATCCCGCCCGTCACCGCCTGCACCGGCGCACCGGCCAGCGCCCCGCCCTCAAACAACTGCCGTCCCGTCGCCGTCGGATCGCCCGCCGGATACCCCAACGGTCCCGCCGCACCGCCCGCGCCCTCGTAGGCCGCCAGCAACGTACCCGTCAGAATCCACGCCTGCGCCGCCCGGTCCGGCAATGCCAAAACCACCCGCGCCCCAGCCGCCGTCAACACTTCCTGCTGATACCCACTCGCCACCCGCCGCACCGGGCTCGGCCCCGGCAACTGCAACGTCAAACGGTTCCGCAACACCACATCGGCAAACGCCTGCGCACTCGCCGGCGTCGGCGCGCCTTCCCCCACCTGGCAACACGGCGCCTGGACCGAAACCACGATTCCCGCGCTGATCTTCCCTTCACTCACAGCGGTAATCGTCGCCACGCCCCCGCCAACGGCCTTCAACGTCGCCGATCGCCCGTTGGCTTGAACCGTCACCACGCGCCCGTTCGTCGTCACCCACGATACCGCCCGGTCCAACAACGCGTCCCCCGTCACCGACCGCGGAATCGCTTCCAAACTGAACGTCTCGTTCAACTTCAACCGCAACGTCGTCACCGACGTCGACAGGTTCACGTTCGTCACCGGCAGCCGCACCACGCCGCCCTGTCCCGGTTCGTACTCAATCGCCCCGCCCTCAAAGCTCTGCCGCCGCTTGGTGCCCACAATCTGCTCCGGCCCCGTCGGCAATCCCAGAAATCCTGTTGGGCCCCCGCTCGATGCATACACCGAATACACCGGATTCCGCACACCCACCAGCCGCCCCGTCAGCGTGCCCGACGTGATGTTCAGGATGATCCCGTTCTGATAGCTCTGCGTCGTCGCCACAGACCCCGCCGGCGAAGTCACCGCCGTCTCCGCCGATGTCGCCGGCCCGTACGTCACAATCCCGCCGTTATTCAACCACTCCGTGTAATAAGGGTCCCGCGTCGTAAACGCAGACGCCCCATTCGCCAGCGCCGACGAATACGCAAACAGAACATATTTCCTGCTAAAGGACTGCCAGAAGCACGTCCCAATCGGCGAATTCGGACACGTCGCCGTATCGTTCGTCGGAAACCCCGCCGTACCCACACCCACCGTCGTATAGTGCGCATACAACAGCGCCTGCACCTGAAACACGTCCGGCGTCCCCTCCACGCTCACCGTCGAAAGGCTCGGTTTCACCAGCGCCAGCCGCACCCCCGAAGTCTTCGCCGCGTCGTTGAACTCCTGGATCAGCCCCGTCGTCCCAAATGCCCGCACCAGCCCCACCGGCGGCGTCGACACCAGATTCGAAAACCCGTTGCGAAAGTACGCATTCACGAACTGTTGCGAAATCACCGGGTCCAGCGAACTGCTCCCGGTACCAACGTCGATCGTTTGCGCGGGCAGGCACAGCGCTGCCAGTAGGAATGCGAAGAGGCGGGCCTTCATGATGGAAAGGGTTGCCCCGGAATCCGGGGCAACTCGAATTCTAACCCGTCCGGCCCTCCGGAGTTTCGCCAGCCCCGGTTATTCGCGAATATACTTCCGCAAACGCCGCAGCCGCCCCTTCAATTCCTCACTCGCCTCGCTGATCTCGTTGGTATCGTAGATCACCCGCGGCGTCATGAACACAATCAGTTCCGTCCGCTCTTTCCCATACGAACGGCTCCCGAACGCCGCCCCGATCACCGGCAACCGGTGCAGAAACGGAATCCCCGACGACGAATACGTGTTGCTTTCATTAATGATTCCGCCCACAGCAATCGTGTCCCCGTCCTCCACCGTCACCTGCGTGTTAATCGACCGCTTGGAAAACGACGGCGACTGAATCCCGCCCGAAGCCGCCCCCTGCGGCGCGCTCACTTCCTGGTTCACAATCAACGTCACAATCCCGCTCGGGTTCACCCGCGCCGTGATCGACAGCGTCACACCCGTCTGCCGGTTCTGAATCGTGTTCGCAAACAACGAACTCCCGCTCGACTGCACACCCGTCACCGCCTGCGACGCCAGCGTCGGCACTTCCGTACCCACGTTAATCGTCGCCGCGATCGAATCGGTCGCAATAATCGACGGCGCCGAAATCACCTTCGACCGCGACTCCACGTCCTGCGTCGACATGAACGCCAACAACTCCCGGCTCTGCCCCACCAGCGCGCCCGCCGTCAGCCCCACCGTCCCGCCCGTCAAAAACCCTTGCAGCATCCGCGCCCCCAACTTCGGAGCCCCGTCAATCGGCGAATTCTTGTTCTGTATGTAGGCCGCAATCCCGTTGGCGAACGCCCCGGTCAGCGAAACTTCATAAATCTTGGCATCAATCAACACCTGCCGCGGCGCAACGTCCAACTGCCGCAGAATCTTGTGAATCCCCTCATACTCCGCCGGCGTCCCCTGAATGATTAGCGAATTGTCCATCGGGTTCGGCACCACCCGCGGAATCCGCTGCCCGCCAGCCCCGCCCATCTGCGCGCCCAGGTACATCCCCGTCGCGTCCGCCCCGCCGCCTGTCGGGAAAATCCCCTGCTGCGCCGAACCCGCCGGCATCCCATACCCGGTTCCCGACCCCGTGTTGTACTGCATCGTCGCCCCCGGCGCCGGCCCATTCAGCCCCATCGCCGTCGGGCTCTGCAACCCCGAACCCAGCAGCGACCCATAGCCGCCCATCCCCCCGCCGCCCATTCCCATCATCCCGCCCATCCCCATCATCCCGCCCATACCCATGCCCATCCCCATCCCCCCCATCCC
>CAMATG010000266.1 GCA_945860645.1 Candidatus Sulfopaludibacter sp. SbA3
GCTCCACCAGAGTCACCAACCCCGTCCCCACCCCGCAACACAACCCCAGCGCCAGCGTCTGCGTCAGGTGAACCAGATTCCCCCGCGAATCCAACGCCGGCCGCCCCACCGGAAACCCATTCACCAGTGACCCAAACTGCACATGCTGCGCCACGCCAACAGCAGCGGTCAACACCAGCCCCAAAATCGTCCGGTATCCCATGGCCCCATTAACCCACAATCATCGACCACAATTGCGGATACCCACCGTGATCGAAGTCAATCCAGGCATCCCCGTAATCGGCGGCTACACCATCGAAAAGATACTCGCCTGTTACCCCGAACTAACCCGCGAACAAGCCACCGCGGCCATCACCCACCCAGCAATCTAGCCTGCAGCCATTCACGGCTAGTGCCGGCCACTCTTTCGCTACTCCGCGAACTGCGTAATCTTCACCTCTCGTCCATCGGGGAACACAGCCCGGATCTCCAGTTCTGCGCCAACTGCATGCAGGTAGCTAGCTAGCGTACTGACATACATATCTGTCCGCCGTTCCAACCTGGAGATATCCCCTTGCCCGACATGTAGTTCCTCAGCCAACTTAACTTGCGTCATCTCCCGCGCCTTTCGCAGTTGAAGCAACGACATCTCCTCTACCAGGCGACGGTACTCAACCTCGCTCGCCTCCCGCGAGCGCTCGGACATCCTGTCCCGGAGTTCCTTGAAATTTCTAGCCATGCTTAGCCCTTTCCTTCTCAATTGTCCTCAGATGCCGTTCGAAACGCCGGTCTGCAATCGGAACATTCTCCTGATACCACCGGTCATTTCCCGTCTTGTCGCCGCCGAGCAGCAAAATCGCTGCGCGCCTGGCGTCAAAGGCGTAGAGCATCCGTAGCGGGTCCCCTCCTGCCTGCGCTCTCAACTCACGCATCTCCGGAAATTTCGAAGTCAGTACATTGGAACTGTAAGGAAACCCTAGATTCGGCCCTCTCTCAATCAACAACTGGACCCGTGCCGCAACCTTTTCCTGCTCCGATTCCGATAGCGTATCCCACCACTTCTCGAACTCATCGACAAATTCGACGACCCATTCCACAGCCAAAATATAGCACAGGACCAATATCGCTTTGAATCGATAAGTATCCCCCAACCCGGCCCCCACCCCACAACACAACCCCAGCGCCAGCGTCTGCGTCTGCGTCAGTTAAACCAGATTCCCCGCGAATCCAACGCCAGCCGCCCCACCGGAAAGCCGTTCACCGGCGGCCCAAACTGCACATGCTTCGCCACCCCAACAGCAGCGGCCAACACCAGCCCCAAAACAGTCCGGTATCCCATGCCATCATTGACCCACAATCGGCGACCATCGTTGTGGATACCCACCGCGATCGACGGCGGCTACACCATCGAAAAGATACTCGCCTGTTACCCCGAGCTAACCCGCGAACAAGTCACCGCCGCCATCGCCCACCCGGCAAAATAGTTCGCAACCAGTCGCAGCAATCAACCGGCGGGGACACCCGCGTGCCGAAGCGCGACAGCGCGCAGGCCGGGTGTCCCCAGACACGACACTCGCCCGCAAACGCCGCCCTAATGCCGGTGAACAGGACAGCCGATCAATACCCCATGGGCCCCACCGAATTCACGGATCCCATCGCCTTCTACAATCACTTCCGGAATGTCGTCGACGGCCACGAGGAACAACTCAAGGCCCTGTGGAAACGCCCTTGGGCCAACTACACCACCTACATCACCGAAAGAATCTTCCCCGCTCTCGTGGCCGGTTGTACCGGCATCCAGTCCGCCATAAGGACCTACTGGACCATTGACTGCATCCTCTTCGACGACTGGGATGCGCATCATTTCAAACATGGTCAGTACGCGAAGAACATCTACGTAGCCATCGAACATGAAAATGATTGGCAACGCTCCATCGAGGAAATGAACAAACTCCAAATCCTCAACATCCCGCTCCGCGTCCTCATCACCTACCCCAACTGCCCGGAAGATCGCTACCAGTTGATCGAGAAGTACACAACCATCATCAAAGCCGCTCACGACCTCTTCAACGAAGCCGCCTCAAACCGCCAGACCCTCGTCATTTTCGGATACAAAGACCCAAAAGACAACAAAATCAAATGGACCGCCTACCACTACACCAACGGCCAACTCCAACTAATCACCCACCAAACAACCGGTCAAAACACTCCCTTGTCCGCACCCGCATAACCTCCCACTCCTCCCCCAACCCACCAGCAACCTCCCGCCACCGTCCCACCAACTCCGAAAGAGTCTCCAACTCCAACTGCGCCTTCGGCAAACTACCCTCCGCATGCCCATGAATCAACCGCAACCCATGGTCCACCGCCCTATAAAACGTCGCCGCCTCCCGCAAAAACGACGCATCCGCCCGCTCCAAATGCCCCATCTTCTCGACGACATCAATCCGCCGCGGCGTGTTCAACTGCTTAAAGAAAATCCCCGCACTCTTCAACCGTAAATACATCAATACAAAGTCGATATCGTAATACCCGCCCACCCCGGCCTTCAACGAATTCCCGCCCCCCAACTCCTTCTCCAACCGCAGCCGCATCTTTCGTAAGTCGCCCCGCGAACGCCCGCTCTGCCCATACCGCCGCCAGTCAATCTCCTGCAAATCATTCAAAAACTCGGTCGCCGCCTCCAAATCCCCCGCCACCGCGTGGGCCTTCATGTACGCCATCCCCTCCCACGCCTCAGCCGACCGCTCGAAGTAGTCCCGGAACGCCCGCTCCGTCTGCACCAACGACCCCTCCCGCCCGTTCGGCCGCAACCGCGTATCGACGGCAAAAATAACCCCCTCCCCCGTATACGCCGCAATCACGTCGATCATCTTCTCCGCCACCCGCGTCCAGAACGGCAACTCCACCGCATCCCGGTTTGGCAACACAAAGAACAGATCCGCGTCCGACCCCAGGTCGAACTCCCGCATCCCCAGCCGCCCCAACGCGACAACCATCATCTGCTTCCGCGGCCGGTAGTTGATCGCCTCCGGCGGGTGCGACGCCATCACCGCCCGCAACGCCACCGCATACGCCGCCGCCATCACCCGCTCGCCCAACTGCGACGTCTCTTCCAACGTCTCAAACACCGGCCGCCGCAGGCAGACACTCTCACATTGCGTCCGGAACATCTCCCGCCGGAACCACCGCCGCAACTCGCCCGCGTCCGCATCGGCCGGCGGTTCCCCCGGCCCGCTGCCGAACAACGCAAACTCCGCCAGCAAATCCGGCGTCCGCAACAGCTCCTCGCTCAAGAACGGACTCGCGTCAAACAGGTCAATCACCTGCTCGGCCAGAATCGAATCCTGGTCCATCAGCCGCAGCCACTCCGGCTTCTGCCGCACCTGCTCCAGGAAATGTTCAAACCGCGCACCGCCGCGCACCGGCGCCCGCCGGGCAATCGTAGCCGCTAACCCAGGGGCTATCTGCGACAAAAACTTCACTAGGTTAGATATCGGCTGTCCGCCGGAATCCTCCATACCAACCCCCGCCGGCTGCTGCGCATGAATCACCCGCGCATAAATCTCGGCAACCTCCTCCAGGTGCTGTTCCAACTCACCCAGCAGCTCCCGCCCCCCCAACTGCCCCGGCATCCGCCGCCCCACACTCTCCAACTCTCCCGGCTCCAGCGACAACGAATGCGTCTGCCGGTCGTCGGCAAACTGCAGCCGGTGCTCCAGCGTCCGAAAAAACTGATAGGCCGACGCCAGCCGCGCATACTCCGTCGCCGACAGCAGATCCTTATCCCGCAGCCGCCCCAGCGCCAACAGCGTGCCCCCATGCCGCACCCACCGCTCCCGCCCCCCGTGCAGCCGTTGCAAACACTGCACCAAAAATTCAACGTCCCGAATCCCCCCCGCGCACAGCTTCACGTCGATCTCCTGCGGCCCCCGCCGCTGCTTCAACGCCAGCCGCTCATGCTGCCGCACCCGCGCCGCGCTGACCGCCTCAATCGCCGAAAAGTCCAACGAAGTCGCATAAATCAACGGATCCACATACGCCAACAGCGCCCGCCCCGGCCCCGTCTCCCCGGCCGCCACCCGGGCCTTGATCAGCATCTGCAACTCCCAGTCCCGCCCCCGCGTGCCGTAGTACTTCTTCGCCGCCGCCAGCCCCAGACAGATCTCGCCCAACCGCCCGTCCGGCCGCAGCCGCAAGTCCACCCGATAGCACACCCCATCGGCCGTATAGCTCGACAGTAGTTCTGTGTAATGCGTCGCCAGCTTCGAAAAGAACTCCTGGTTCGGCCCGCCCGCATACACAAACATCAGGTCAATGTCAGAGGAGTAGTTCAACTCCTCCCCGCCCAGCTTCCCCATCGCCAACACCGAAAACCCGCACGCCCGCCCATCGGCATCCCGGGGCACCCCCAACCGGTCCTCCAGCGCCTGGCGAATCCGCCGGTAGCTCACTTCCAAAACCGCATCAGCCAGCGTCGAAAGCTCCCCCGCGATCTCCGGCAACGGCGCCAGCCCCCGCACATCCCGCACCAAAATCCGCAACATCTCCCGCCGCCGGAACTGCGCCAACAACACCGCCTCCGGCACACCCTCCGGGATGAACCGTTCCAACCGGTCCATCATCGTCTCCCGCGAGACAGGCCGATACAACTCCCCCGAAGCGCAAATTGTCTCCAGCCATTCCGGCCGCTGCAAAACTTCTTCGGAAAGGAACTCCGAATGGCAAAACACCGCCACCAACGATTGCAACCCCGCCGCCGTCCGCGTCAGCCGCCCAAACATCTCCGACGACCGGTCCAGCAGCCGCGCCAAATAGTCCAACGCCCGGTCCGGGTCCGGCGCGCCTTCCAGCAAATACCGGATCCGGTCGAGCGTCGTGTCCGGGATCCGCGCCTGCAAGACCACCACATGGGCCCGCGCCCGTTCCGGTTTCCGAAAGGCAATCTCATCCACCCAGGCAAACATAGGCAGCCCCTAGGCGACGTCCGTCAGAAGCGTCACCGGATCCCCCGGCGCAAACGTCCCCAAACAAACGATGGAGACGTAAAATCCCGCCAAGCCCCACCGCGGCGAAGTAAAGTCCCCCGCCTTCACCTGCGGATCGTAAACTGCTTTCTGAATCGTGCCCAAGCCATAGGGATTCAGCGTCGCGCAAGGCTCCCGCATCTTGGTGATCTCAACGATCACCTCCCCCATCCGCCACTGCTGCCCGAACCGCACCACCCGCCGGTCAATACCGGTAGTAGTAACGTTCTCCCCCATCGCCCCCGGATAAACCGGAAACCCGGCAGCCTTCAGCTCATCCAGACCCTCGGAAGTAATCCAAAGCAACGCCTGCCGCGGCCCCCCGTGATACTTGGTGTTTTTCTGAATATCCCCAAGAATCCCAACGGGCCCCACCTCGGCCGCCAGCACCGGGAACTTCGGCACTCCGCCCTTCGAAACACTGATCTGCAAAATCTGGCCAAGCATAACTACTACCAGTCAATCACAACGCCCCCACCTCCGGTAAAACGCAAGCGCGGCGGCGTCCGCTATCCTGAGAGGACGTCCAAGGCCATCATGCAACCCGCCGATACCGCGTTCCTCCGTGATTTCCTCCTGCCGCAACTGAAGGCGGAGCAAGCCGTCGCATAAAAGATCCTCGCCGCGGTGCCGACCGACCGGGGAAACTACAAGCCCGGTTCACAAAGCATGAACGCCTTCGAACTGTCCCGCCAGATCGCCATCTGCGAATTGTGATTTTTGGACGCGATCATTCACGGGCAGTTTCGCGATACGTCACCCGTTCCCGAGACGGCCACGACGTGCCAGCTAGGACACTTCCGGTCTTTGCAGCGCTTCTCACTGGGCTACTGAGTTCCAAGACCATACAGACTCCGTGGCGACTCAATACCGCCGGGAAGCACCTTCACTTCAAATGTTTCCAGTTCATCCGCTTTTGCAGCGGCCAAGACCACCTCAGCCCGAGTCCATTTCGAACCGGGCAAACGGAACTCTTGAAGGGTGTCTTTGGTATGACGTGCCTGTTCCCACTCATCTGGATGCTCTTTGCCGACTCGCAACGCTCGCCCGTACCGAATTGATAGGGCGACGTTCGTCATAACGGTTCCGGAGAGTGGCATTAAAAACACCTCAAGCTTGTACCCGCCTGGATACCGCGTTGTAGCGCCGATCGCAACGGCGATCAACCCGGCATTCGTATAGTTGACAACTTGTTTCTTGTCTCCAGCCATGAATTTCGCCGAATTCTTTGGCATTGCGTCCATGAAGTCTCTAAAGACTTGAATCCAGTAGCTGCTGCGGTCTCGATCCCCCTTCAATGCCGCGACCTCGCTTTCCAGCGCCTCAATTCGACGTTGAAGTTCATCAGGTCTCTCACCACTACGTCGGAGCGACGGCGGTTGGGCTGACTGAGCAGCGGCTACGCCGCACGTGAATATAGCAATTAGAATCAACTCCCTCACCGGCCCTCCTTGTGGAAATACATTTCATTTCTATCGTTGCCAACATCCAAATTAAAGCACACCGGTTAGGCGTAGTAATCCGCAGATCGCAAAGGTTAACGCTTTTGGACGGCTGAATGTCGCACAACTGAAGCGCGAAGGTCGAGCCAATCGTGCGTTCCGAAAATCTCGACAACTCCCTTTGCCGAGTGTCATAGCTGTTGCATTAATAGGTAAAGTCGCCTAACTCGAAGGCCGAATACCAGCATCCTCCCCGGCCGACGACTCGCGCGGGTCATTAGCTCCCGCTCGTGAGAACGGAACGAACGGCGGCGGCAACGCCGAAGATGCCTCCCGCCACACGCACCAGCGCCCAGTAATTCGCCACCGGAAAAGCCTCGAACGCTATTCTGCCCCCGATAATCAGCGCGACCACAGCGAGGCCGTAGGCTGCTCCTGTCTTGTGTGAAGGGGCAATTCGATAACCGAGGATAGTGAAGACGCCAAACGCCGCTGCTCCAGACATGGCCTCAATAAACAACCGTGGAAGAAAATCTTCGGGGGAGATGTCAGCGGCTGGCATCGTAAGCCGATTTCCGATTTGAACTACGTAAAATGCGACCAATCCACATGCAAGCGAGACGGGAATCAACAGTATCCACCGCAACACCCTCACCGCCGTCGACACCAGTCTCCTTCGCAGCATTGTCGTTGGATTCTTTGCGCGCATCTCATGCGGTGACTTCACGTCCGGTAGTGTCATTTCCGCATTGGAGGCCGCCACGGCGTTAAGTTCACATTCAGGAGCGGGTGGACCGCCTCCCAAGGAATTTGTGGATACCTGGGAGGCCTCCCTAAACCTTGCCTCATCTGCATCCAACATCACAGCGATATCGTCGGGGATGTCCTCGATCGTCAATCGGTCGTAGGGCAGTGAAACATCGCGGCCCTTCGGCGTCGCCAGCACTTCGGCTGACTCATCCGGGCCACCGAGTTGGCCCGGTCCGAGTTGTGGGTTACCTCCGGTGGCGCGACCGCGAAGTTTGTTTGGACCTTTCTCGTCTTCTATCAATAGACCTACTCCCTACTGCCACCTGGCTCCCAAATTAGATCACGAAACGAGATCAAATTGCACAGCTGTGGACGTGGGATACGGCACGTCGATGAGCTTGCATCTCGCCTCACATCTTGCATCTCGCATCACATTTGGTTCGGCATTGCGATGATCGCCGGCTATGCAAATCGATGGGCTTCCGGACCGTCACATTCTGTAGGCGCTCACCTCACCGAGTTTGTGACAGCAAGTGAAGTACCAACTAGGCGTGGCCCCCACCAGACCGGGACGAATAGCTGGTCCTACAAGCTGAGGGCTACACGAACCGCACGAGAGAAGCAGTCCACCCTACATGCCAGCTGGTCCTCCATACGCGCGCATTTCGCCTTTCCGCCCCTCACAGCCTCAGCACCACAAAAGGTTCCGGCGGCCGTCAGCTCATCCAGCCTCTCGGCAGTAATCCAAAGCAGCGCCTGGCGCGGACCCCCGTGATACTTGGTGTTTTTCTGAATGTCCCCCAGAATC
>CAMATG010000267.1 GCA_945860645.1 Candidatus Sulfopaludibacter sp. SbA3
GTATGGATTTGAACTGGGCGGGCCGGTGAAGAAGAACAAAACGTTTTTCTTTGGTTCGTGGCAGGGGCAGAAGGTGAACTTCGCCGATCCGGTGGACAAGGCGTTTGGCGAGACGGTTGACCTGTACCGGGCGTCGGCGCTGAGCGGAATTTTCCGTTACTTCGTGGTGGACAACCGGAACCCGCTGACGGTAAACGGGCAGCGGATTACGCAGAACACGCCGGTGCTGGTGAATCAGGATGGGTCGCTGGCGAATGGCGTGCGGAACTGCGCGACCAACACGGACGCCAATTGCGTGCAGAGCTTCAACATTTTCCAGAACGACCCGCTGCGGCGGGGGCTGGATCCGGCGGTGAAGGCGGTTTTGGGCGGGTATCCTCAGCCGAACGCCAACAACGCCGGCGACGGGTTGAACACGGGCAATTTCCAATGGAACACGCCTTTCCAGATTCGCGGGCCGCAGTACCTGGCGCGTATCGACCATGTGATTAACGACAAGCACAATTTGTTTGGGCGTTATCTTGGCGCCGAGCAGACGACACTGAATGGCGACCCGTTGAACAGCCGGCCAGCGGTGCTGCCGGGGTATCCGGCGCGCGGCGAAGTGTATCGGCCTGCGACGAATATTGCAGTTGGGTTGCGCAGCGTGTTGTCGCCGCGGCTGATCAATGAATTGACGCTCGGCTTTTCGCGGTTCGACTTTCTGTTCACACAGGGTGAGGCGAATCCGGCGTTCCCGAACGCACCACGTTTCACGTTCAACAACTCCGATGTGGACTACATCGCCGGGCCGCGCACGCGGCGGGTGGTGAACACCTATCAGATCATCAACAACCTGACGTACGTGACCGGAGCCCATGTATTGAAGTTTGGCGGGAACATCCGCATGTATCAGCACAACGACCAGCGCGGCGACGTGGGCGGCGTTTCGTTGACGCCGGCCATTTCGCTTTCGCGGACGGTGCGGCCGCCGACGGGCATCAACTTCCCTGCCCTGGCAACGGCGACGACGCCGGGCATTGCGACCAACGATCTGAACCGACTGCAGGGCATGGTGAATGACTTGTTGGGGATTCCGGCGACGCTTTCGCACAACTTTCTGGGCGACCTGAAGTCCGACACGTTTGCACCGTTTCTGACGGGGCCGAAGTCGGTGAGCCTGTGGGCGCAGGGACAGCGGACGAAGCAGTACAACTTCTTCTTCCAGGACGAATGGAAGTTGCGGCGGAACCTGACGATGAGCATTGGTGCGCGGTGGGAACTGAATCCTCCGCCGACCGAAGCCGGTGGACGCGTGTACGTTCCGGATAAGGACATTGTGGGCGGCCAGGGATTGGTTAGTTTTGTGAAGGCCGACCGCTGGTTCCGGAATAATAACGCCGGGGCGGTGGCACCGCGGTTGAGCTTTGCATGGTCGCCGGGTGGATCGACGAAGACGGTGATCCGGACAGGCTACGGATTGGCGTTTGATCCGGTGGCGACGTTCCAGGTAACGTCGGTGGCGTCGGCGGTTCCGGGGCAGGTGTACCGGTGCACGGCGACGGTGGGCGGCGCGACGACAGCGGGCTGCGCGAACGCGCCGAATGTGCGTTTGAGCGAGTTCCCGACGGAGCTGGCGCCGCCGACGGCCAAGCCGTCGAGCCAATTGACGCCTCCGGTTTCGTTGCAGAACAACGCGGCGACGGCGCGCGTGTTTGACCAGAACCTGAAGCTGCCGACGGTGCACATGTGGAACCTGACGGTGCAGCGCGAGATCGGGCGGGGCTATGTGACCAGCGTTGGTTACGTGGGCCGGCGCGGGACGCGACTGTGGCGCAGCTGGGACATGAACCAGATTGACGCCGGTCCGATGTTGCCGAGCTTTATCGCCATGCAGCGCAACATTGCGCTGGGCGGGGGCTGCCGCGCGGACGGCACGCTGGCGAACAACTCGGCGTGTAGTGGCGCCGTTCAGGTGCCGTGGATTCAGTCGGGGATCATCACGCCGGCGTTCGCGAATTCAGCGGCATCGACGACGGACCTTTCGCCGATTGCGAATGCGGCCGGGAACATGGCGTTGCGCCTGGAGCAGAACACGCTGGCGGGGCGGCTGCGTCCGAACCAGCAGTTTGGCCAGATCCTGATGCTGGACAACGGCGCGGATTCGAACTATCACGCGCTGCAGACTTCGCTGCACAAGCGGTTTGACACGGCGGGCCTGCTGTTTGGCGGGAGCTACACGCTGGGCAAGTCGATCGACAATTTGTCGGTGGACCCGGTGGCGGCGACGACTGGCGGCGGCTTGACGACGACGGCGGCGCGGACACCGGCCGATGGGCGCAACTACCAGAACGAGCGGGCGCGCAGCGACTACGATCAGCGGCACGTGATCAACATGACCGGGGTGTACGAGCTGCCGTTCGGGAAGGACAAACCGCTGTTTGGGAATGCCAACAAGGTGGTGAACACGGCGATTGGCGGGTGGAGCCTGAACGGGATCTACACGTTCCAATCGGGCGAGCCGTTCTCGATCCGGTCGGGCTTCCTGACAGCGAACAACGTGTCGCAAAGCCGAGCGGCGCTGGCGCCTGGCGTGACGAAGTTGCCAGAAGCGAAGCTGCAGAGCAAGGCGGGCGTGGTTGGCCCGGTGTATTTCCAGGATGCTTCGATGTTTGCCAACCCGGGACCGGGACAGCTTGGCCTAGGCCGGAACATCTTCCAGGGCCCGACGTTCTGGAACATGGATCTGGGCATTGCCAAGGGCTTCCAGATGGCGGAGAAGGTTCGGCTGACGTTCCGCGCGGAGATCTTCAACGCGCTGAACCATGCGAACTTCCGCAATCCCCGGGACGCCTCCTCCGGCACGCCGGCGATTAATTCGGCGCTGTTCGGGCAGGCGTGCTGCGTGACGCTGTCGACGACCAGTTCGGCGAATACCAACCAGAATGGCGAGAGCTGGCGCGTGATTCAGTTTGCGCTGAAGCTGGCGTTTTAGTTCGCGGTTTGTTTGAGAAGGCGCCGTGGCTTCGGTCACGGCGCTCTTCTTTTTTGGGGGCTACTTCTTCTCTTCGTCGAAGAGGCGTTCGTAGTCTTCCCAGTGGGCGGCCATGATCTGCACTTTTCGGCGTAGCTGCTTTGCTAGATCGGGGCCGAGGACGCGGATGCTTTCGCCGCCCTGTGTTTTGGCGGTGTCGATGAGTAAGTCCCTGTTCGATTCCAGGAGTTCGGCGAGGACGATGCTCGAATCCATTTCGCGGCGGGCTACCTCTTTGATGGCGCGCCATTCGGTGATGTCGGTGAGGTGCTGCTGGAATTCAATGGGCCGCTTGAGGCGGCCGCCCTTCATGAAGTCGAGCAGGTATTGATATTGCAGCGCGTTGCGACAGTTCTCGACGAGGGCTTCGAAAACTTGGATTCGCTTGTCGAGGAGAGGCATGTTTTTGACACGCTGGATGTCCTGGCGGGCGCGGGCGAGGTCCACCTTCATCTTGGCGGGGGCCTCGGTGATACCGCTCTGCGCGCCGGCGCCGGCAGCGAGCAGGAACATCTTGTGATCGAGCTCGTCAACGTTGAGCGGGCTCTCGACGATGATGTGCTGCTTGCGCAGGCGGACCACAATGTGTTTCACAGGGGATTTCTAACTTGATGAGGTTCCAGTCCCGGGAACCGCGGAAGATCAGGCATTTGATGCCAGTGATCTTCACCTTGCCCTTGTGGGCGGCGGAGAGGAGAGAGCGACGGTTTATGACCTCGTCAGTTTAGGCCCACTCCCTACTCTCCCGCTGCTATGCGCGAGAACAGGAAACTGGGCAGTGCGACGGTACCGGGGCAGAAGGGATTGAGAACCGCGCCTTTGACGTCGAAGTTCTGGAGTTGGGCGAAGAGGGAGTGACCGGGGAGCGTGACGGTGGATATGGCGGCGCGCTGTTCTTCGTCGAGCCTGCTGATGGAGAGTTCGAAGCGATCGGGCGAGGTAAAGACGATGGCGCAGGGGCCGTCGAAGCCATTGACGGCGGTGGAGGCGGGGGCGCCCGTGGCGGGGTTGACGGCGATCAGGAAACCGGGATGATCGCGGAGTTGGGCGAAGGGAATTTCGGCATTGGAAGCGCGAGCGAGCGACTGTTCCAAGCGGACAACCTGGGCGACGAGTTGGCAGAGATGGAAGGCGCCGCTATCGAGGAAGAATGTGAGTTCGCGATCGGAGCCGGGGTTCACGTCGACGCGGTCGAATTCGGCGTCATCGAGCGCGTCGAAGATATCGACGCCGCGCAATGCGCCACTGAAGGCGCCAAGGGGCTGGCCGGTGGCGCGGAGGGCGGCGTTGCGATCGGTGAAGAGGGAGAGCACGCGCGGATCGCCAATGAATTCGGTGCTGAGGATGACGGCGTGTTCGGCAACTCGCACGCCAAGCCTGGCGGCGGCAAAGAGCATGGGGGCGTACAGATCGCCACTTTCGGCGATGGCGCGAACGACGGCGGTGTTCGAGATTTCGCCACGCGAGCAGGCGAGGAGCGCTTCGTCGACAGGGTTCACAAATTGCCCTTTCCCAGCTCTTCGGCCAGGTGTTCAGAGGCGCGCATGGAGAGCGCGAGGATGGTCATCGTCGGGTTCTGCCAGCCGCCGGTGACAAAGGCGCTGCCATCAACGACGAAGAGGTTTTTGATGTCGTGGCTTTGGTTCCACTTGTTGAGCACGCTCTTCTTCGGGTCGTCGCCCATGCGGCAGGTGCCGAGTTCGTGAATGCTGTAGCCAGGCGGGTTGACCTTGTCGCTCTTCACCAGGATTTCGAAGCCACAGGCCTTGTAGAGTTCCTCCATCGTGTCGGCGGCATCCTTGCAGAGGTTGCGTTCATTTTCGCCGTAGCGGGCTTCGATGTGGAGGGTGGGAATGCCCCAGGCGTCCTGCTGCGATTTGTTGATGCGGACGTGATTTTCGTAGCGCGGCAGGACCTCGCCGTAGATGCCGCCGTTGATGCAGGCGCCTGAATAGCTATCGAGTTTCTTCTGCAGGGCGGGGCCGTATTCGGGGAAGTACTTGGCGTCGGGCGTGGAGCCGGTGCCCATGGGGAGGCAGTAGCCGCCGCGGAAGTTGCGCTTTTCGCCCTTGCCGAGATTTCGGAAGCGGGGCATGAAGAGGCCACCGCCGATGAGGGCGGGATTGGCCTTGCCGTCGCGGGCCTCGGGCATGGCGGCGACGACGGTGCAGCCATAGAGTTGATCGATGAGATAGTGGCCGATGAGGCCGCTGGAGTTGGCGATGCCGGAGTTGAGGAGGAGCCGGGTGGATTCGAGCGTGCCGGCGGCGAGGACGACGACGCGCGCGCTGGCGTGCATTTCCCGGCGGGTATGGCGGTCGAGAAAGTGGACGCCATTGGCGCGTCCGGTACTTTTGTCGATGGTTACTTCGCGGACGACGGCGTCGGGAACAATGTCGAGTTTTCCGGTGGCGAGGGCGCCGGGGATGGAGAGATTGAGCGAACTGGCGAGGCCGTTTTCACCGAGCGCGGCGCGCATGCGGGAGACGGGGATGCCCATTTTATTGGCGACGGCGGTGACGCGTTTTTGGCATTCGCTATCGGTGCCTTCGATGCCGGCGGTGAAGTTGCCGTCGGGAAATTGGGGCCAGCCTTCCTTGCGGCCGACGACGCGGAACTGTTGTTCGACGCGGGAATAGAAGGGGTCGAGATCGGCGAGGGAGATGGGCCAATTGTCGCCGGCACCGCCGGGGTATTCGGCCGCTTTGAATTCGTAATCGCTGAGGCGGAACGACTGGCGCGCCCAGAAGAGGGAGCGGCCGCCGAGGAGGCGAACGCGGACCCAGTTATACGGCGCGTCGGGGGCGTGGGTGTAGGGGATTTCCTTTTCGTTGACCCAGGTGTTGGCGTTGAATTCGTTGGCCTGGAAGACGTGATCGAGATGGGCGTTGGGATTGCCGAAGCCGCGGTAGGGGAGCTCGTGGGCGGGCTTGAAGACCCGGTCCTTTTCGAGGTCGGGGACGGGGCCGGCGTTGAGCATGAGAACGCGGAGCCCCTTCTGCGTGAGGACGCCAGCAGCCATGCCGCCGGAGTGGCCGGAGCCAACGATGAGGACGTCGTAGATTTGTTTGGGCATGGTGGATTACCGGGTGGGATCGATGGGGAGCCAGTAGGGCGCGGCGCCACCGGGGCCGCGACGGCGGCGGTTGGAGGAGGCGGCGACCTGGCTCATTTCCTTGGAGTTTTGGGTGGCGGTGCGGACGTCGGCGCGGACGTCGGCGAGGAAGCGCTGGTGGGGGTTCGTGGGAGGATCGAAGGTCCAGGGGACGAGGAGGGGGCGGAGGACTTTGTCGGCCTGATCTGTGGTGATTTCGCTGAACGGCTTTTTGAAGAGGCGACGGGATTCGGCATCGAGATGATCGAGGCCGGAACGGTAGAGGGTTTGACGCGGTTTGGGGGAGGCGCCAATGAGGAAATCGAGGAATTCGGCGGCACCGGCTTCGAGAGCTCCGGGGCGTTCGGTAGTGGCGGGTTGGAGGAGGCCGCTGAGCGATTTCAGGGTGGCGAACTGGGTGGCGCTGAAGAATCGGGTGGTGGGGGCGGCGGCGGTCTCCGGGGCGACGGTGGCGATCTTGGCGGAGGCGGGCGCCTGCTGGGCGGAGAGCGCTCCCGCAGCGGCGGTGGCGGTGGTTACGGCCTGGACAAAGCGGCGACGTTGCATCGTTCTACGGTATCGCGGTGTGGCGTGTGCGCGCTATATTGATGCCAATGACGCGGAGAGATTGGATTGGCGCGGGACTGGCGGCGGGACTGGACGGGGCTCCGCGAACGGGGTTGCGGCATCTGTTGCCGGCGGCGACGCATGAGCGATTTTTGATCAAGGCGTCGTATCACGCGCCGGTTCGGAGGGCGCCGGAACTGCGCGTAGGCGACCGGCGCGTGATGGGGCAACGGACGGATTCCGACGGGCAGTTCTGGTTGTTCGATGTGCCGGGGTTGCGGCCGGACACCGCGTATTCATTGCGTTTGGACGGCGGGGAGCCTTGGACATTGCGGACGTTTGCGCCACCGGACGCGACGGTGGAACGGTTCCGGTTGTTGGTGTATACGTGCGCCGGCGGGCATGACGCGATGACGATAGAGGGGACACAGAACCCCTATTGGGTGAGCATTCCGGCGCGGCGGGCTTTATTGAGTCGCGCTTTGCGGGAGAAGCCGGATGCGATGGTGGCGATTGGGGACCACGTGTACTGGGACCTGCGCTATGGACGGGGTACGGGGCGGCTGCCGATCGGGCAACAGCCGTGGGCGCGGGCGCTGATGGGGGACGACTTTGACCGTTCGCTGCCGGTGATCGGGACACGGAACGAGACGATTTTGAAGCACGCGGTGGACCGGCAGATTGCGGATTTGTACGGCACGCTGTTCCGTTCCACGCCGACGCATTTCATTCAGGACGACCACGACTACTTCGAGAACGATGAGGCGATTGCGACGGGCATTTCGTTCCCTCCGGATGACTTCATGATGCGGTTGGCACGGGCAACGCAGCACCTGTATTTCCCGGAGCACTTGCCGAATGCGGACAGGCCTGCGGGGCTGCCGGGGGCGAGCGCCGGGGATCGCGCGCGGGGGTTAAGTGAGTGCTACGGGACGTTGCGGGTGGGCACGCTGGCGGAGTTGTTGCTGTATGATTGCCGGCGATTTCAGACGCTGCAGGGGCCGCACGCGAGGCTGGTTCCGGACAACACGGAAGACTGGCTGCTGCGGCGGATCGACGGGTCGCCGGCGCGGCATGTGGTGAATGTTCCCTCGATGCCGATTGGCTGGAGCGCAGGCAAATGGGGCGAGTGGTACCCGGACGTACTGGATGATAACGGGCGCTTGGGGGTGGCGAAGGCGAAGTATTTCTGGCAAGAGGGATGGCGGGCGCAGCACGACCGGTTATTGACGGCGAGTTCCAAATCCGACCGGCTGGCGGTGTTTCTGAGCGGGGATCTGCATGCACTGGCGCATGGGGCGATCGCACGGAACGGACGGTTG
>CAMATG010000268.1 GCA_945860645.1 Candidatus Sulfopaludibacter sp. SbA3
GCGGGCGATACTGATGGACGCCGAGGCGCGGCAGGATGTGCCGGATGCGACGTCGGGCCGGCTGAAGGAGCCGATCTACTTCATTTCCTCGTTCGTGCGGGCGATGAATGGGTCGGTCGCGTTGAACACGGGGATGGCGTATGTGTACGACAGCATGGGGCAATCGGTGCTGGCGCCGCCATCGGTGTTCAACTGGTTTTCGCCGATGTACCGGGTGCCGAAGAGTCCGCTGTTTGGGCCGGAGTTTCAGATCTACACGCCGACCGAGGCGTCGTTACGGGCGAATCTGGTGTATCAGATATTGACGTCGAACGGCGGCGACGCGGTGGTGGATCTGACCAACTTCAACGCGGTGGCGGGGAACACGGCGGCGCTGTTGGATGAGGTGGACAAAGTGTTTTTCTACGGGCGTATGCCGGCCGGTGTGCGCACAGCCCTGACGAACGCGGCTACGGCCGCCTATGACAATAACCAACGCGTGCAGGCGGCGGTGTATTTGGCGGCGTTGTCCGGCCAGTATGCCGTGCAGTACTAACGAAAGGAATCGAGACCAATGAGCACTTTTTCCCGTAGAGATTTACTTCGAATGAGCGCGTTCAGCGCGGTGAATGCGATGGCGCAGTCTGGGGCGTCCGACTACAAGGCCATGGTGTGCGTGTTCCTGCAGGGCGGGAATGACGGCAACAATATGGTGGTGCCGATGACGCAGACGGACTTTGATGCGTACCGGGCGATTCGTGGAAATCTGGCGTTGCCGGATAACTCCGCGAGGCTGTTGGCGGTGCAGAGCCTGGCCGATGGGAAGCCGTACGGGCTGAACGACGGACTGAAGGGGCTGCATCCGTTGTGGGGGCAGGGGAAGCTGGCGGTTGTGGCGAACATGGGCAACCTGGTGAAGCCGACGACGCGGGCCGAGTACCTGGCCAACGCCGGGCCGGTTCCGACGAACCTGTTTTCCCACTCCGACCAGACGGCGCAGATGCAGAGCGGTTTCCCGAATTCCGGGGCCGGGACCGGGTGGGCGGGGCGGGTGGCCGATGCGGCAAATGCGATGAACGGGGCGGCGTCGTTTCCGGCGTCGGTTTCCATGTCGGGGCCGGCGTTGTTCTGTACGGGCGGCGTGGTGCAGTCGGCCAGTCTGGTGCCGGATTATGACCTGTCGATTTATGGCATGGACCTTTGGCCGGCGACGGCGGCCGCGGCGCGGCGGACGGCGTTGCAGGAGTTGTTGACGTTCGACAGCGGCATGGCGATGGTGCAGGCGGCGAACAAGGTGCGGCAGGACGCGGCGAATCTGAATGCGTTGTTGAGAGATACCGGGGCGAGTCCGCCGCTGGTGACAACGTTCCCGGGGACGTCGATCGGCCGGCAGTTGCAGCAGGTTGCCAAGATCATTCAGTTGCGCGGTTCGACGGGGATGAAACGGCAGGTGTTTTTCTGCTCGCTGGGCGGGTTTGATACGCATGGCTCGCAGGCCTGGACGCATTGGGATCTATTGACGCAGTTGGGCAACGCGCTGACGGCGTTCTATCAATCGACGGTGGATCAGGGCGTCGCCGGGCAGGTGACGTCGTTCACGCTGTCGGAGTTCGGCCGGTCGTTGCAGCCGAGCGGGAGCGGGAGCGACCACGGCTGGGGCAATCATCAGATTGTCCTGGGTGGCGCGGTCCAGGGCGGGCGCGTCTATGGTTCGTTCCCTTCCTTCGCGCTGGGTGGGCCGAACGATTCCGGTTCGCGCGGTGTGTGGATTCCGACGACGGGGACGGATCAGTTCGGCGCGACGCTGGCGAGTTGGTTCGGGCTCACTGGCGGGCAGTTGCCGGCGGTGTTTCCGAATCTGGGGAACTTCGCTCAGCCGAACCTTGGGTTTGTCTGAGGGCCTTAGGAAACGCAGAAAGGCGGGAGCCTAGGCTCCCGCCTTTCTGCGTTTTCGGTTCTGGCTAGAGCTATTCGAAGTAGCCTTTGGCCAATTCCGGTTTCACGTTGATGGCCTGGCGCCAATAGGACTTGGCCTCTTCGTTGCGGCCCTGGGCTTTGAGGGCATGGCCGAGATTGAGGAGGGCTTCGGCGAACTGCGGACGTTCGTTGATGGCTTCCTGATAGAGGCGGATGGCGTCATCGAGCTGGCCGGATTTCTGGAGAAGAAGGCCGGTGTTGTAAAACACTTCCGGGGAGCGTTCGCCGACGTCGATCAACTGGGCCTGGAAGTCGAGCGCCTTTTCGAAGTCTTCGCCTTCGACGGCGAGCCCGGCGAGCCCGCGCAGGGCTTCGACGGATTTCGGTTCCTGGGCGAGCAGTTTCTGGAACGTTTCCGACGCCGTGGTGCGGTTGCCGCTCTTCCACCGGGCGAGGCCGAGATTGATGAGGGCTTCCTTCCAGTCGGCGCGTTTGCGAAGGCAGGTTTCGAAGGCCTCTTCGGCGCCTTTGTATTCATTGCGGTCGAGCCGGAGGAATCCGAGACGAAACCAGGCTTCTTCCCAGTCCGCGTTCTTTGTCAGCAGTTTCTGGTAGAGCTTTTCGGCCTCTTCCTTCTGGCCCTGCATTTCGAAAACAGTGGCGAGATTGAAGAGAACTTCGGGGAGGTCCGGGGAAATGGTGAGCGCCTTTTCGTAGGCTTCCCGAGCGCCGGGCAGGTCATTCAGTTCCTGTTTGACGGAGCCGAGATTGGAGAAGGCCTGTTTGGCGTCGGGGCGGATGCGAAGTGCTTCGGCGTAGCCCTTGGCGGCCTGGTCGAGCCGGCCGAGTTTCTGGCTGGCGACGGCATAGTTGTACCAGCGCTCGTAGTGATTGGGCGTCAGATCCACCAGTTTCTGGCAGAGCTTGGCGGCGGCTTCAAAATCGCCGCTCTGGAACGAGCAGGTGGCCAAGCCTTCGAGAGCGGCCTGGGAGTAGGGACGGAAGACGAGCAGTTGGTCGGAATACTGCCGGACCTGGTCGTAGTCCTTCCGGGCGATGGAGATGGCGATGAGGTTGGTCAGCGCTTCTTCCGACTTGGCATTCGCAGCGAGTGAATTCTGGTAGATTTCGGCTGCTTCATCGAAGCGCCATAACAGTTGCAGGGCGACGGCCTTGCCGAACTGTGCCGTCTCGTCCGAAGGGTTTTTCTTAAGGTAGACCTGGAACTCTTCGAGGGCGGGCTCCGGTTTTTCCAGATGGAGGAGGCAGATGCCGAGACCGAGGCGTGCTTCGGCGCGGTCCGGTTCGGCGGCCAGGGTGGCCGTGAACCCGTTGGCGGCGGCCTCCCACTTGCCTAGTTTTTCGTGCGCGACGGCCTGGTTGAACAGGGCGACGGTGTTATCCGGCGCCAGTTCGAGTAACCGGGCGTACGTCTTCACGGCCTCGTCGTACTGTTCCAGTTCGCACTGCAGGTGACCGATAGCGGCCAGCATATCCGGCTGTTCGCCATGGGTCCCGACGCCACTCTGCAATTCACCGAGGGCTTCTTTCAGTTTGCCCTCCATGTGCAGTGCCACCGCACGGCCCAAGACCGCGGCGGCACCGTCGACGGGCGCGCCGGCTTGCCCGTTGCCTCCACGATTACCTGTACGAGAAGGTTGATTTTTGCTCATAATACTCACTCTCTGCGTGGGTGGTTACGTCTGATCAGACAAGAGTCAATCAGATCCCTGTGTATGTATCGGCTGCGGAGCCAAAAAAGAACATAGCTTGCCAAAAAAGTCGTTCTGATGAGTGACGCGGATGCCGTAGATCCGGGGGCGGTCGTCGGAGCCGCCGACGAGGCCAACGCCTCCGTCCTGCAGTCGTGCGTCATTGAAGGTGTCGATGACCTGATCCTGTAGGTAGGTAGTGATGCTGTCGCCGCGCACCTCGACCCGGATAGCGTAGAGCGTCTGGTTGGCCCCTCCGTGGGGCAACGGCAGCCGGGTGACCTTTCCGACGCGGCCATTGATGACGGTCCAGCGTTCGAGTTCCAACCGCGTGAGCGGGGCGCCGGGGGTGACGTTCAGGCGGGCGAAATGATAATTCTGCATGTTGGCGGCGCGGACCATCCATTGAATGGAATGGCGTTCGACGGAGGCCTTCATTTCGAAGACGTAATCTTTCAAGCCGACGCTGGGCTGGTAGATCGCCATCTGGCCGGGCCGCACCGTGCCGGCGCGATCATAGGACCAGGAGCGGGCCCATTCGCCGCGACCATCCCACGAGCTGAGGCCGTTCCGGAAATCTTCGTTGAAATTGACGCTGGCCCGGCTGGCGATCCGGGCGGTGAAGGCGTCCCAAGCGGTGGTTTCGCCGGCCACCGGTGGCTTCTCGGACCGCGGTTTCACCGGCGCGACGGGTGGTGCCGTTTCCCTTGCCGGCGATGTGACGGGCCGGACAGAGGCGAGTTCGACCCGCTTGCCGGGTTTCTCCGGTTCTACTTCCGGCATCTCCTCCCGCTGGGAAACCGGTTGCGGTACCACGGGTTCGGCGGTGGAGGGTCGAGCCAAGACCCAGATCCCGATAATCAAAGGAACGACCATCGTGATCCATTTAAGGTCCGACGGGAGAAGGGACGCTTTCCGCCACAACTCCTGGGCGCCGCCGCTGGTGAAGCGTTCGTAGAGTTCGCGGCTAAACTGCTGGGTTGACTTGGGGGTGTTTCGCCGTGTGCCATCGTCGGCAACCAGACCGGAGGGGCGGACGGCAGGCTTCCCACCCCATTCCCCGTTTGCGAAATGGAGGGGCTTCCTGCCAAACGGGCGCGCCATTGGCTGCGCTCCGGGAACCTTGTAGAGCCGTACCGGCAGCCGTTGCAGGGAAAGGGACCGTGCCGGGGCGGCCGGTCCGGGCAAGGCCGCGGCCGGGGCCAGGATGAGATGGTCCGTCAGCGGCTGTGACCACTTGAGCGAGACGGTGCCCGGCCGAACCAGCGGAACGCACTCTGCCGTGCCATACCGGCTGACCCGCTTCACGGCATGGCGCGGCAGGCGAAGCCGAAGGACTGTCTGGAGCGAGACCGGGCGATAGAGGGGGCGCTCCGCGGCGGCCAGGTCGGGTCGCAAGTCACAGGGAACAGCGCCGGCAAGCAGCAGGCCATCGCCGAGCGCACGGAGGCTGGTTGAGGGCCGGGATTCCTGGATCGGGACGGGAATCGACGTCCGGCTGTTGCCGCCGGACACGGTGACGGGACCCGCCAACGACGGCGCCGCGATGGCGACAACCGCAGCGGATGGCAGCCCGGTACCCGCGGGCCGTACGGGCCGTGCGGGAGGGGCCGGGTGCGGGTTTGTCCCGGCCCAGTTGCTATCCCAGTTGGCGGCGATCGGCCAGTTAGCGAATCGCGGCGGCGCCACTGGCAAGACGGCGGATTCCGCCGTCAGGCGTCGCTCGGCCACCCACTCCGGACACGCGGGAACGATTCGGACCGGTTGGGTGGAGAGCAGTTTCGCAATGCGCTTTTGTCCGCGAGCCGCGTCCGGGGGCGCCGGTCTTTCAACGGGCTGGAGAGCCACCGATGGTACGAGTGCAACGGGGGCAAGCCCCGAGCCGACTTCGGCGGTGGCCCGAAGCGACGGGAATTCGACCGTGTGGAGCAGCGCGCGCCCTGAACCCGAGGCCGGTTGCGCCGACACAGGACGGACGGTTGCGTATTGCGTGGCCGCCAGCAAGGCGCCGAGCGGATGGGCCTCCAGCGCTGCCCAGATCTTCTCGTCGACAAAATCTTTCGGGATCGCCGCCGCCAACGTAACCGCCAGTTTGGGCGTGAGGGGATAACAGACCTGGGCGGCCGGTACGCCGTACGGATGCTCCTGCTGGTGCTTTGCCCTGGTGGCCCGCCCACAAACGGCGCCCGAGGCTCCGAGCGTGATCCGATTCGGTTGGGTGGCCGGCCGCAGTTGGCGCGGACGCCGGTCGGCGGAACGGTTGATTCGGAGCATCGAAACATCGACGGGAAGCACCGTTCCGCTCTTCGCGGGACTGGCCGCCACCATGCCAGCCGGCCCGGGAGGGGTAACCCTTTGCAACTGAACGGCTGGCCCAAGCGAACGTAAACGGCGGTTTTGCGACGAAACAGCACGCGGCAACGCCACGCGCAACGACGCTGCTTGCCCTAGAACAGTCGCCTTCGGGAGCGGGGCTTCTTTGGGCTGCGCCGGAATCCGAAACTGCCGGGTCGCGCGGGGGAATTCCAGCTGGAAGGAATGATCGCGGTCGCGGAACAATACGACTGCGCCGCCGCTGAGCGGCACCGCGGCAATTTCCATGCGGGCGCCGGGAACCGGCTTGGGATTGTCCTGGCAGCGCTCCCCTTTGACGGCCATGGTGGGCCCATAGGGGGAAATTGGTGGCGCGGGCATCGTGGCCGCCGGCATCCGCTGCGTCCGCTGCATCGCAGGGGTCGTATCGGTCAGCCGTTGCATCGCCAACTGCTGCTCTTCCCCGAACGCCTGACGGTGCGCATCGGTGCAGAATGAGGCATCGTTCATTCGCCGCAGTAACGATATTGATTTATTACAGTAGCGACAGCGCACGCCGAATCCTCTTTAAGGGCAAGCTCCCATCACCAGCGTAGGATGCCTCCCATCCGATTACTACGCAGTGAATGACTGTGTTTCGGCTAAGTACCTAAGGAATTGGCGTTGTTTCCCGGGGATTCGCCTTAGTATTTTTGCTTGTTAGAGAATTTTTCTGGCCGCCGGCCACTATTCCATTAGATATGCCGATGGACCTGTTGATCGTTGGCGTGACCCGGAGAGGCGATGGCAGATCGTTTATCGGGTTCGGAAGCGTTGGCCCGGGCCGAACGGGCTTTGTCCGGTTGGTGGCACCGACCCCGAGTGGAGTACTCTATCCGCAGGAGTACCAAACATATGGGGTTTGGGAGCCTCGGCGGTGGGATCTCGTGCGGGTGGAGGCACCGTGGGCGGACAGCCGGCCGATGCAGCCGGAGAATCGCATTCTGGATCGAACGCCGTGGGAGCTATTGGAACGGCCGGCATCGGCACGGTGGCTGGGGGAGTTGGAACGCCACCCGGTGGCGCGGGGGGCGTTGTTGGGGACGCGGGGGCGAGCTGTGCGGGAGGCGAGCGTCCAGATGGCGGGGTCGGTTGCGTATGTGGAGCCGGCGGATGTCACAGCGGTCTGCGAGTGGGATCCGCAGCGTGAGCGCTATCGGGCCCGGCTGCATTTCTCGCTCGATGGGGAGCGCTACGATTTGGCGCTCTCGGACTGCTTCTATTCCCCGGTGATCGCGCGGAAGCCGGAGGCGACCTACACGTTGGAGCAGGTGGGCTGCCGGGCTCCACACGGGCTCCGGTTGCTGATCTCTTTGGGCGAGCCCTTCCACGGCTGGTGTTACAAGACGGTTGCCGGCATCCTGCCGCGGCGAACCGTTACACTGATGCGAGATGGTACCTCGTCGACACTTTCTTCTACAGACCGGCACGCTGCTGGCGACACTCTGGAACACCCCCGTTCGTCTGTGGTCGGCACCTAAGTTTTCCGCTTACCCGTTCGCATTGGGGATTGCCTCGGGCGATCCGGTGGCCGACGGCATGGTGCTTTGGACGCGCCTGGCGCCAAAACCGGTGGAGGGCGGCGGTATGCCCGGTGCCGCGGTGGCGGTGGAGTGGCGCGTGGCCGAAGACGAGGGGATGAAACGGGTTGTGAAGAAGGGCACGTCGCTGGCGGTGCCGGCGCTGGCGCACTCGGTTCATGTGGAGGTGGCGGGACTGCGGCCGGACCGGTGGTATTGGTATCAGTTTCGGGCTGGGGGCGTGGCGAGCCCCGTTGGGCGAACCCGGACGGCGCCGGCCGCGGGAGCGATGCCGGAGCGTTTGCGCTATGCCTTCGCCTCCTGTCAGCACTGGGAGAGCGGCTACTTTACGGCATACGAGCATATGGCGGCGGAGAATCCGGACCTGGTTGTCCATTTGGGAGACTACATTTACGAGGGGCCGCCGAAGCCGGGAAACGCGCGGCTGCATAACAGCCAGGAGATCGTTTCCTTATCGGACTACCGGAACCGCCACGCGCTCTACAAAACC
>CAMATG010000269.1 GCA_945860645.1 Candidatus Sulfopaludibacter sp. SbA3
GCCCAGCCCCCACGCCCGCCGGCTCGTCCCTCCCGGCCGTCACCCCCCTCGTCCTGCTCGCCATCCAGAGTCCCACCCCCAAGCCGCGCTTCATTCTTATCGATGAGAAGGCCCTCAACCAGATCGCCCCCGGCCAGCCGCGCGCGGACGTTCTGGCAGCCCTCGGCAATCCGAGCAGCACCGCCGCCGTCCGCGGACTCGAAGACGGCGACCGCGAACTTCTCACCTACCATCTGGCGCCCGACAGGACCGTCGCCATCCGCCTCCTGGCCGGCGTCGTCACCGCCGTCACCCGGTAACTTCCAATCCGTAGTATCGTGTCTGAATCCGGCCCCAGACACCATGACCAAACCCGCGCTCCTCCTCTTCATCGCCGCCACCCTCCTCCCCGCCCAGAAAACGGACCGGGCCCACGGACGCTCCATGGTCATCGCCACCGGCGGCATTGTCTCCACCAGCCAGGTCCTCGCCTCCCAGGCCGGCGCCCAAATCCTGGCCCAGGGTGGTAGTGCGGTCGACGCCGCCATCGCCGCCAACGCCGTCCTGGGCGTTGTCGAACCCATGATGTGCGGCATCGGCGGCGACCTCTTTGTCATGTACCGCGACGCCAAAACCGGCCAGATCACCGGTCTCAACGCGAGCGGCCCCGCCCCGCAGGCAATGACCATCGAAGCCCTCCACGCCAAAGGCCTCAAGAAAATGGACGCGACCGGCATCCACTCGGCCACCGTCCCCGGCTGCGTCCGCGGCTGGGAAGCCATGCACAAAAAGTACGGCAAACTTCCCTGGAACAAGCTCTTCCAAACCGCCATCCGCCTCGCCGCCGACGGCTTCCCCATCCAGGAAATGGTGGGTCGCGTCTGGGACGCCGAACTCGTCCGCAAGGACCCCGAGGGCGTCCGCGTCTTCTACCCCAACAACCGCGTCCCCGCCGTCGGTGAACTCTACAAGAACCCCGACCTCGCCCGCGCCATTCGCCTCATCGCCGACCACGGTGCCGATGCTTTCTATAAAGGCGACATCGCCAAAGCCATCCTCGCCAAGTCCACCCGCCAGGGCGGCCTCCTGTCCGCCGCCGACCTCGCCAAATACGAACCCGAATGGGTCACCCCCATCTCCACGACGTACCGGGGCTGGCGCGTCCACGAGCTCCCCCCCAACGGCCAGGGCCTCGCCGCCCTGTCGATGCTCAACATCCTCGAAAACTTCGACCACGCCAGCCCCTACAGCGCCACCGAATTCCACCGCAAAATTGAGGCGATGAAGCTAGCCTACGCCGACCTCAAATACGTCGGTGATACCCGTGTCGTCAACGTACCCACCGCCGGCATGATCAGCAAAAAATACGCGGCCGAACGCGCCAAACAGATCAACGCCGAAACGGCCAACTGCGCCGTCAACCCCGGCCTCCCGCCCGCCTCCAGCGACACGACGTATTTCTCGGTGGTCGACAAGGAAGGTAACATCGCCAGCTGGATCCAGAGCGTCTCCGGCATGTGGGCCTCCGGCGTCATGGTGGACGGCATGGGTTTCCATCTCCACAATCGCGGCGGCGGCTTCAGCTTCGACAAGACGGCCGCCAACGCCCTCGCCCCCGGCAAACGGCCCTTCCATACGATCATCCCCGGCATGATGGAAAAAGGCGAATTGGCCATCGGCTTCGGCATCATGAGCGGCGCCAACCAGCCGCTAGCCCACGCCCAGTTCGCCAGCTATATTGCCGATCACGGCATGAACCTCCAAGCCGCGCTCGAGGCCCCGCGCTTCACGAAATCCAGAGCCACCGGCTGCGACGTGATCATCGAGAGTCGCGTCGGCTTGGACACCCTCCGCGAACTGTCGTCCAAGGGCCATCAAATCACCATCGCCCAGCCCTACACGGCCCGCATGGGCCGCGGCAACGCCGTCATGCACAGCAGCAAAACCAAGGTAAACAGCGCCTCCAGCGACCCCCGCGCCGACGGCGCCGCCATCCCCGAACCCCAATAGCTGCGCCGCCATCCGCTCCGACAGCGTATTCGTAGGCCCCAGCCTATCCACAAGATTCGAATGTGGACAACAAGAATCAATCCCCCGTCACGTACAGAAACCCTTCCTGCCGGTTGTCCTTTCCAGATCGCGCATCATCTTTTCGAAGCGTGTAAGTTCAAACAACCCCCGCTAGGGCCACCTTCCGGATCGTCGACGATCCAGACACCAAGAGATCCACTAAGTCAGGCACTGCTGCCCAGTTCGAATCCATGATGGGGAGCCAGAATTATCTATTCCTCCAGTGAAATCTGGGAGCGTGTAGAACTTCGCCCAGCATGTAAAATGAAAGAGTCGCGCCAATCGCGAGTGATGGTTCATGCTGCTATCTGTCAGAGACGAATCCGCCACCGGGCAAACGTTATACGAGGTTGCCCTCGAATTTTTGACCGAGCGAATCACCGTCGAGGACTTGGTCCGCGCGCGCGTCCGGCAGGAGGTCCAACGCTTCAATCGCAAACGTGCGCAGGAGTTTCAGGGGCTCGTTCAACCCGTTGGTGCGGAGATGGTTCTAAATGGCCGGACCACCGCATTCCGGATGCCGCAGCACCGGCCGCTTGATGCGGACGAACAGGTGCAGCGTGCGTGGGAAGGCTTCTCGAACAACAGCTATTTCATACTGATCGATGACAAGCAGGCCGAGAGCCTTGAACAGGAATTTACTATTAGTCCGGCAACGCGAGTCAGCTTTGTGAAGCTGACTCCTCTCGTCGGGGGCTGAGTGAATGCGTCCATTGGAGATGTACCCGGCCGCTGGGGCGCCTCTCGAGTCCGAACACGCGCTGCTCAACTGTTGGATCGATGAGTCGGAGCGGGTTGACCCCGCCGCCCGACAATGGCGAGAAGTCGAACTCGGCGGTGTTGAAGCGGGCAAGGCCATTCTGGCTAAGAACCCGCTCGAAGCCACGGCATTACTACGCGCTGCGATTGTACAACTACGGCATTGGGACGAGCGTGTCGCCGACTTGAAGGCGCAAGTTGGCGACACACGAGATATCGGCAATCATCCGGAATGGCGGGGCAGGTGGGTGCCGAGGCTCCGCACGCTGGACGCCGTGCAAGGAATACTGCGGCGCACGCTGCCGCTAGAGAAAAAGGACATCCTTGATTTGCTGGCGTGGTATGGCGCCACTTCCGTTCCCGATCTTGGACCATCGCTCGGGAAGGCCGTACAGCGCTACTTGGCAGTGCATTCTCCGGATGACGAAACGGTAGCTCCGATCCGCACCTTCGCGGAGGCGTTGAGGCGGTCGTACGCGAAAAAGGAGAAGAGCCTCGGGACGATTATCGAGCAACTGTTGCCGCGCGCATCCGGGGACAGCGGCGACTCTCCGGTCACCGTTGGCCCGCCTCCCGCGCCCGCGCCCGCGGGACACCCAAAGGTTCTTTACGATTACAAATGCCGCCTGCGGATGCAGCCGGAAGATCCATCGGCAACTCGTGTTGTGTTGGCGCCGGACAGGTTTGCGATGCTCGCCGATTCCCCTCTTGCCGAGGAGCATGCCAAGTTGTCGGAGTTGCTTGTCGAGGTGACCGGCAATCGCGGCTATCACAGTCCCGATCTCAAGCAACTTGTAGCGGGGCGGGAGATTCTGGCCGCGGATCCATTGACAAACGCGCGATTTGTTCTCGCCGCCGCGGAACGCTACAACTTCGTTTTGTCGAACCAGGTGCTGGATCTCGACGACCACGCTTGTTGGCGGTCGCGCGATGCCATCTCAAGTATCGTGACGGCCGTGATGTGGCGGCCGGCCGAATTCCAACGCGTTGAGATTTTCGATTTTCTGCTGTATCTTTCCTCTCGGCCGCAAGAGGGTTCAGACCGTTCGGCCGAGCTGCTTGTGACCAGGATTGCTGCCGAGACCCGGAATGGAGCGGATATTTCGTCCGGCGAACGCTTTGTTCTCTTCCTGTGGCGGGCGGCGCGGATTGTTGGGCCTCCGTTCGGTGGCGAGCCTCCCGAGGTGATCGAAATGACGCGGTGGATTGGCGACGGCGCCCGGTTCTTTCTCGTTCCCGGCGAGTATTGGACGGATACACTCAATACGGATCTGGCGGCACTACCCGCGAAGGAACGGGACGCTTGGATTGAGCTTCTGAAGCACGCTCTGACTGCAACTGCGTCGCGTCCGTCGGCGCGTTGGATCAAGACTGCGCGGGACTATGTGGCCGCCATCGGCGAGAAGCAAGTGAGCGTTTCGTTCGAGCGCTGGTTGTCGCAGGTACCCAAGGGCCGAGCTATCGGAAAGGTACCAACCTTTGTTCACGACACCCGCGGCGCCGGCGATACGATCCACGATGAAAACGCCACGATTTTGCGCGGCATTCTCTGGACTATTCCACTGCTTTCCGGCGCCGCGAGCCTCCTGCGGTTGGTCTCGACCGTCGCCGTCTCCGCGTACAAGAAAGTTCCCGGCATTGGTCCGAGAGCCGTGAAAGTTGGCAATGCGGCTGTGTATGCGCTATCCGAGATCGTTTCCCCGGAATCTGTTGGATTCCTTGCGATGCTAAAAGTCCGCGTGCGGTTCGGCACGGCTCAGAAGGAGATCGAAAAGGCGTTCGACGCCGCGGCCGCCGCGCTTGATCTGCCGCGCGATGAGATCGAAGAGTTGGGCGCTCCCGCGTGCGGCCTTGAGACCGTTGGCCGGCGCGAAGAGACGTTGGGTGACTGCCGCGCCGAACTCCTGGTGAGCGGCAATGACGCCGCGTTGCAGTGGTTCGACTCGCGCGGCAAAAGTATTAAGTCCGTTCCCGCTCAAGTGAAACGGAATCACCCCGAGGCATGGAAGGAACTGCAGCAGGATCTGAAGGACGTTACCGCGATGCTCTCGTCGCAGCGCGAGCGCGTGGATTCGCTGTTCTTATCGCGGAAGGCCTGGACCGCCGCTGCATGGCGGGAGCGCTATCTGGATCATCCGTTGGTTGGGACGATCTCGCGCCGATTGATCTGGTCTGTAAACGGCGCACCGGCGATCGTCGTCGATGGCCGTCCAGTCGACATCGAGGGTAATGCGCTGCATGTCGACGACAAAGATCGGGTGACGCTGTGGCATCCAGTAGGGCGCGAAACGGGCGAAGTGCTCGCGTGGCGTCGGCGGATTGAGGCGCTGGGGATCGTACAGCCCTTCAAACAGGCGCACCGCGAAATCTACGTTTTGACCGATGCCGAACTTCGCACCGGCACTTACTCCAATCGCTTTGCCGCACACATTCTGCGCCAGCATCAGTTCAATGCGCTGTGCGGCGCGCGACGGTGGAAGAACAAGCTGCGCCTAATGGTCGACGATTCCTACCCGCCCAGTTCGCGCGAGTTGCCCGAGTGGGGGCTTCGCGCTGAGTTCTGGATTGAAGGGATTGGCGAAAACTATGGCGCCGACACAAACGACGCCGGCGTTTTCCACATGCTCGCCACCGATCAAGTTCGCTTCTATCGAGTCGGCGCCGCCTCGAACGCAGCTCATGCGGGAGGCGGAGGTTACACGACACGAGCACCGGGGCCTGGGGACTCGGATATCAATGAGCCTTTGCCGCTCAGCCAGATTCCCGCCCTCGTTTTTTCCGAAGTGATGCGTGACGTTGATTTGTTTGTGGGCGTCGCGTCCATCGGTAACGATCCGGCATGGCAGGACGGCGGCGCCGGTGGACGCTATCTCGAATACTGGCACGGATATAGTTTCGGCGAGCTCTCGGATATCGCAGTCACTCGCCGCGAGGCGCTAACGAACCTGCTCCCGCGCCTGAAGATCGCGGACCGGTGCACGTTGGGCGATCGGTTCCTGGAGGTACGCGGGGACTTCCGGACCTACATGATTCACTTGGGGTCCGGCAGCATTTTGATGAAGCCCAACGACCAGTATCTTCTCATCGTGCCCGATTCTCGGGCGAAAGCTGAGCGGTCGGCGATCTACCTGCCATTTGAAGGCGACAGTACGCTGTCGATCATTTTGAGCAAGGCGTTCTTACTCGCTGAGGATCGCAAGATTACCGACCCTACGATTGTTCGCCAGATTCAGGCGAAATAGGTCGCAGCGCTCAGAACTGAAACCGACAACTGAGTTGGAGGCGCCGTGGCGGAAACGTGGCGAGGCGCGTTCGCGCGCTGAGCAATGCTACTCCCCGCCGCGAGAAGTCGGACAAACAGCATCGCTGCTCGATACGCGAACGACGAGCGTTTTCGCAAGCTGGACGTCGGCCCGGCGATGTGTAGAACTCGCGTGACGTACTTGAGATTCGGAATGTTTCCAGAGTAGGTGCACAGCCTGGACGCTATCGTAATTCTTGACTGTAGGCCATGTTGTGCAAAGGAGTTGACTTGGTTCGAACACCTCGGTCCGTGACTCTCCGTCTCTCCATGCCTCAACGGACGAATGTTCCTACAAAGGCACGCCGCTCGATGATTCGCCATTCAGAGCCAAAAGAACGATTCGCTTGATAATGGGCGATTGGCGGCAGGTTCCTTATTTGACGCGGAGAAGCGGTTTGACGAGGCTACTGTTCCAGCCGCGTCAGGTAGAGCGCCACGAGCCCGAAGGCGAGACTGCAGGTTAGCAGGACTGTGCCGATCCGGCGCTCGTTATAGTGCTTGAACCATAGGTAGACGCCGGATGCGCCCAAAAGAATTAGACCTGCGGAGGTGCAGAAGGCCAGCACTGACCAAAGGTTGGCCGGCATGTATTCGTGCCAGACACCGTGGTTGGTATGGAGCGCCATTAGGGTGTTTAGGGCGGTCTGGCGGCGGATGGCGATCTTCGCCTCGCCGGTGGCCGCCGGATAGGTGACATCAGCAACTTCGCCGGGCCTCACGATGCGGAACGTGACCGTGCCGCCCTTCTCCTTGATCTCGCGGAGATCGCCACGGAGGCCGTGCGAAGTCATGAGTTCCATCGCGGCGGCTCGTGGCGTAGCCAGGGCGGCGGAGGGGAGTTGGACGACCGTTTCCGTGACCTCCGGCTTCGGCTGGCCGAGACGCCCCCGGAAGATCACCGTCAGCGAACTGACCGCGAAGATCAGGGCCATCAGGAAAAATCCCAGCCCGAGGCCAAGGTGGATATTGCGCATCAAACGGAACATAGTTTCACCGGATTGCGAACCAGAGGGCCGCTGTGACGACGACGGTGGCTGCCAGCGTCAATTGGGCCCAGCGCAGGCCGGGACGTGTGGCGATCCACAGGTACAGGCCGGAAAAGGTCATGAAGAGAAATGCCCAAGTGGAGAACTCGTTGAAGTAGCCCCAGAGGGACGACATCACCGTCAACTGGTGGCGGCCGGAATGGGCCGTGTGCATCGAGGACAGGTAGCTCAGGGTAGAGTTGCGGCGGTGATCGATACGGACGACGCCTTTTTCTTCCAGAAACGCGACTTCGCGGCCGCCGTTGATGGTGAAGACGTTGAATGCCAGATGCGATTGCTCGTCGCGGTGGACATTGTAACGGCCGGCCGCGAGCGGGATCTTTACGGCGGCGTAGATGGCTCGGGAGAGTTTGTCGTCATCGAGATTGCCCGGCGCCTGGTAGGCGACCTCCTGGGTGCCGGTTACCGGCGGCGGCCGGAACTCGCCGGCGGCTGGGAGGAACATCGCTTCAACACCGGTAATGCCCCATACCAGGAATGCGGAAAACGTCAGCAGTCCGGAGTACATGTGGAGCTTTTTGGTGTACTCGAAAATCCTCTTATCCCAACCCATAGATATCGAGGCAGTTTACAACAACAGGCGGGTTGTTCGCGCTGGGACCCCAACAGAGAGGCACGTTAGCGACGCAGCTTAGATCCGCTGTCCACTGGCCGACGAGGTCACTGGAATCCGCTCGTTTGCGCAGCCAAGTGGTCGCAGCGGCCAGCTCCGCGGCGATCACCTGATTCAGACTCACCTTCTGGCCACCCGCATCGCTACGCCGCGCGCCCTCTCCGGCCCAGGAAATAGCCGACCAACAGCCCGACAAACACCCC
>CAMATG010000270.1 GCA_945860645.1 Candidatus Sulfopaludibacter sp. SbA3
AGTCTTTTGAAGTTTCCAGCGGCATGGTCAATCGCGTCAACCTCTTCGTCCGCGGCCCCTCCGGCAAGATGAACGATTCGTTCCTAAAGGATGTGGCCGTTGTTGTCGATCTGGAGGGAGTGAGTAGACCTGGTGATTGGACGTTTAACCTGGACAACCGCGCCATTCGGGTCCCCGCGGGCCTGCAATTGGAGCGCGCCATCCCCACGCAAATCCGTATGCGTTTCGAAGAGCGTTTCGCCCGCGATATCCCTGTGCAAATCCGCTACGCCGGCAACCCCATGCCCGGCTACCGCATCGCCAAGCAGGAACTCTCGCCCGAACATCTCCGCGTCATTGGCCCCCGCAGCCGTGTTGAACAACTGCAGTCCATCGATACGGACCCCATCGATTTGAACGGCGTCATCACGGAATCGGAAACCCGCGTCAGCACCTTTGTCGACGATCCGCAGCTTCGCATCGATGGCGCCTCCACCGTCCGTGTCCGCCTCGTCATGGAACGCATCGGCCCCCCAGGGGGAAGGAACTAATCATGGCCCGCCAACTCTTCGGCACAGACGGCATTCGTGGCGTCGCCGGTCAGTACCCGCTCGATAGCCGCACCGTCTACGCCTTCGGCCGCGCCCTCGGCGAATGGGCAAAAACTCACTCCGATACGCCGCGCGTGCTCATCGGCATGGATACCCGCGAATCCGGCCCCGCCCTTGCCGCGCAGGTCACCGCCGGCCTGGCCCACGAAGGTGTCGAATACGAAGTCGCCGGCGTCCTCACCACCCCCGGTGTCGCATGGCTCACCCGCACCGGCCCCTACGCCGCCGGGCTCATGATCTCGGCCTCCCATAACCCCTTTCAGGACAACGGCCTCAAACTCTTCGCCCACTCCGGCTACAAGGTGCCGGACGCCGAAGAACTGGAACTCGAAAAACGCATCTTCGCGCTCGCGGAGCAGTCGGCCGGCATCGCCGGCGATCTCCAGGTCCACTCGGGCGCCGGCGCCGGCTACACGGATTTTCTCCGCCACAGTTTTACCCAAAGCCTCGCGAAGCTGAAAATCGTCGTCGATGGCGGCAACGGCTCCGCCAGTGCCTTCGCCCCGGCCCTCCTCCGCCGCCTCGGCGCCGAAGTCGTCGAACTCAACTGCGCCCCCAACGGCCGCAACATCAACCTCAACTGTGGCGCGCTACACACCGAACACATCCAGGACGCTGTCATCGCCCACAATGCCGATCTCGCCGTCGCCTTCGATGGCGATGCCGACCGCGCCATGTTCGCCGGCCGCTCCGGCCGCCGTATCGATGGCGATCACGTCCTGCTCATCTGCGGCCGCGACGCGCACAAACGCCACGCCCTGCCGGCCGATACGGTCGTCGCGACCGTCATGTCGAACCTCGGCCTCGAACTCGCGCTCAAATCCGCCGGCATCAAACTCGCCCGCACCGCTGTAGGCGATAAGTACGTGCTCGAAGAGATGATCCGCCTCGGCGCCAACATCGGCGGCGAACAGTCCGGTCACGTCATCTTCCATGAACAGGCCACCACCGGGGACGGCATGTTAACCATGCTCCGCCTGCTCGATATCATGGTGCGCGAACACGCGGCACTCGATACGCTCGCCGACGCCTTGACCATCCTGCCCCAAACACTGGTCAACGTCCGCTTCGGCAAAAAGCGCCCGCTCGAAGAGCTCGACACGGTGCAAGCCGCCATCCGCGCCTGCAACGAAGAGTTCGGCGAAGCCGGCCGCGTCGTCGTTCGCTTCTCCGGGACAGAACCCCTCGCCCGCGTCATGGTCGAAGGCCCCACGCTCGACCGCGTCGGCCACCACGCCGAAATCATCGCCACCGCCATCCAAAACGAACTTCGCGCCTGACGCCGCCCGCCGCACGCGATAAACTATCGTTCATGCGGATTCGTCACCTCGCCCTCTTCCTCGCGCTCAGCGCCTCCCTCGCCTTTGCTCAGCGCCCCAAACGCCCCGTCCTCCCCGGCGAAGATTGGGTCTCCCTCTTCAACGGCAAGGACCTCACCGGCTGGACCGAAATCGGCAAGGAAAAGTGGATCGTCGACAACGGCACCATCCACGGCCAGGCGATCTCCAAGGAATACGGCTACCTCAAAACCGTCAAAAACTACAAGGATTTCCACCTCTCCTTCAAGTTCAAGTGCGAAGGCGACGGCAATAGCGGCGTCTTCTTCCACTCCGAATTCAAACCCGGCACCCCCACCATCACCCAGGGTCTGCAGTTTGAAATCGATTGCCGCATCGGCCAGCACACCGGCGGCCTCTATGGCGACGGCCGCGCCTGGATCGTTTGGCCCGCCCCCGAAAACGAAACCGTCGTCCGCGCCGGCGATTGGAACGAATACCTCCTTAAAGTGGAAGGAAATCGCTACTTTTCGCGCTTAAACGGCGTCGTTATGGTCGATTTTACCGACCCCAACCCCAAGAGTTTCGACGGCGGCATCAGCCTCCAGCTCCACTCCGGCGGCACCGGCAACATGCGCTTCAAGGACATCATGATCCGCGATCTCACCAAGCGCGACGAACCCAAGCCCGCCCAATAAGTGCTCGTCTACTACTGCGACCACATCGATATGGGCCTGCCGCCGGAGCACCGTTTCCCGGCGAGCAAGTATCGTTTACTCCGGGAGTCCTTGCAAAAGGACTCCCGTTTCACTTTCCACCCCGCCCCTCTCGCGGACCCCGCCACCATCGCCCTGGCCCACGATCCCCTCTACGTCGACGCCGTCATCCACGGCACCCTCACCCCCGCCGCCATCCGCCGCATCGGCTTCCCCTGGTCCCCGCAACTAGTCCAGCGAACACTCGCCAGCGCCGGCGCCACCCTCGCCGCTACCCAAACCGCCCTCACCGAAAAGGTCAGCGGCGCCCTAGCCGGTGGCACTCACCATGCCTTCTACGCCGAAGGCTCCGGCTTCTGCGTCTTCAACGACATTGCCATCGCCATCGCCCACGTCCGCGCCACAACGAAATTGACCCGCTTCTCCGTCATCGATCTCGACGTCCACCAGGGCGACGGCACCGCCCAAATCTTCGCCCACGATCCCGAAGTACTGACCCTCTCCCTCCACGGCCAAAACAACTTCCCCTTCCGCAAACAACAAAGCACCATCGACGTCGCCCTCCCCGATCACACCACCGACGCCCAATACATCGAAGCCCTCGAAAAAGTCCTCCACGAAGCCTTCACCCACAACCCCGATTTCGTTTTCTATCAATCCGGCGTCGACCCGCTCAAAGAGGACACCCTCGGCAAGCTCGACCTGACAATGCCAGGTCTCAAAGCCCGCGACGAAATGGTCTTCACCGCCGCCCGCCGCTACGCCGCCCCCCTTGTCATCACCATCGGCGGGGGATACGCTAACCCCATCGAACTCACCGCCGCCGCCCACGTCCAAACCTACCAACTATGTGCCTCCATCTTCTCCTCCTCGCCGCCGCTCTGATCCCCGTCAATACCGAAGGCCAGAACGGCAATCTCTACTTCCACAACTCCAACTTCACCGCCGACCTGAAGTATCTCATCTACTCCCACGACGGCCAGGTTCACAAGTTCAACCTAGCCACCCGTGAATCAACCGCCCTGACAAACTCCCCCGGCGTCAATGCCCACGGCGCCATGCCCGACCGCTTCCACCCAACCCGCGTCCTCTACCCAAAGGGCAGGGAATTGTGGGCCGTCGACGTTGAATCCATACAAGCCACCAAACTCGCCACCGCCCCCGGCAACATCAGCCAACCCAGCATCTCGCACGACGGCAAATCCGCCGCGGTCTCGTTCAAAAATGGCGAAAAGTCCTGGGAAATCGGTCTCATCGACCTCACCACCGGCGCCTACAAAAAGGTGCTGGAACAAGGATTCCAAATCGGCCACGTCCAGCACAGCTACCAGGACCCGCTCATCTTCTACACTTGGGAAACCAGCGGTTACGCCCCCCAGCGCACCTGGCTCGTCAACGACGATGGCACCGGCAACCGCCCCTTCTACTACGCCAAAGAGCCCGCCAAATGGCTAACGCCCCTCAAGGAATGGATCACGCACGAAGCCTGGATCCCTGGCACTAGTGACATGACGATGATCTTCGACAAGTACGGCATCCTCCGCGTCACCCCGGACGGTGAAACGAAGGTCATCATCCGCGGCCACTACTGGCACGCCCAAGCCACCGAAGGCGGCAAACAGCTCATCGCCGATGATTTCGACGGCAACATCTGGCTCATCGACGCGGCCACCGGCGAAACCAAACGCCTTGCCACCGGCCTCCGCAAGCCCGGCGACCCCCATCTCCACCCGTCCATCGATCCCACCGGCAAATGGGTCGTCACCAACACCGGCAAAACGGGCATCGCCGTCATCCGCTGGTAAACGAACTCCCCCAGGGAACTTTACCCCCACCCCCGGCGTCCAAACGAGGAACCAAAGTGCTCGAACTCCGTAACGTCACCACATCCTTCCGCGGCATCACCGCCGTCGATGACGTCTCCTTCTCCGCCCGCCCGGGCGAAATCACCGGCTACCTCGGCCCCAATGGCTCCGGCAAGTCCACCACCATGAAGTTGATCACCGCCCTACTCGAACCCTCCGCCGGCAAAATCCTCTTCAACGGCCAACCCATCGAAACAGACCTCCCCACATTCAAACAACGAATGGGCTACGTCCCCGAAGAGCCCCACCTCTACGCCCACTTAAGCGGCCTCGAATACCTCGTTATGGTCGGCCAACTCCGAGATCTCCCCGAACGCCTCACCGCCTCCCGCATCGACGGCCTCCTCCGCCTCTTCGCCCTCCACTCCGACCGCCACGCCCCCATTTCCGCTTACTCCAAAGGCATGCGCCAAAAGGTCCTCCTCTCCGCCGCTCTCCTGCATAACCCCGAGCTCCTCCTCCTCGACGAACCCTTCTCCGGCCTCGATGTCGGCACCGGCCTCGTCCTCCGCAGCCTCATCCAGGAACTCGCCGCCCGCGGCAAAGTCGTCCTCTTCAGCTCCCACGAACTCGAAACCGTCGAACGCGTCTGCAACCGCGTCGTCATCCTCCACAAAGGCCGCGTCGTCGCCGACGATTCCATCGCCCGCCTCCGTACCCTCATGTCCGCCCCTACCCTCGAAGGCATCTTCCAACAACTCGCCGTCGAACAGGACACCCAAGCGGTCTCCCGCCAAATCGCCGACCTCGTCGGAGCCTGACCCCCATGCGTCGCCGCCAGCTAAGAGTCCTCTACCGTCAGTTCCTCTTCCGCATCGTCGATCTCGACGTCCTCTCCGCCGACGCCCAGGGCGACGCCACCAAACTCCTCGGCCAATTCGCCGCCCTCCTCATCTTCATCTCCATCCTCGGCGCCCTCGGCGCCGTTCTCGGCGGCCGCTCCAGCGCCCCCGATGCCCAACGGTACGTCGTCACCCTCATCACCCAGCACTTCCTAATCGCCACCACCATGCTCACCGTCGGCCTCTTCGCCGTCCTCAGTTGGGACTCCACCTTCCCGGACCGCCGCGACGTCCTCGTCCTCGCCCCGCTCCCCGTCCGCACCGCCACCATGTTCCTCGCCAAGGTCGCCGCCGCCGCGTCCGCCCTCGGGCTCACCGTCCTCCTGCTCCATTCCGCCATGGGCCTCTTCTGGCCCCTCAACTTCGCCGTCAACGCCCGTCCCACCACCATCCTCGAACTCGCCTTCTCCTCCACGCCAGCCCCCATCCCAGTCGCCGGCCTGAAATCCGCTATGGATCGCGATATGGCTCCGCTCCCGCCCAACGCCGGCATATCCATCGGCGTCTGGCGTGCCGGCCAGCAACAAGTCCTAAACTACGGCGTCGCTCAACCCGGCTCCCTCTTCGAAATCGGGTCGATCTCCAAAACCTTCACCGGACTCATGCTCGCCCGCATGGTTGCCGAAGGCAAGGCCCGCTACGACGAACCCGTCCGCGAACTCCTCCCCCGCGGCACAGTCGCCAAACCGCAAGGACTCGAAATCACCCTCTTCGATCTCGCCACCCACCGTTCCGGCCTCCCTCGCATGCCCTCCAACTTCCGCCCCATCGACCGTACCAACCCCTACGCCGATTACGACGCCCTCAAGCTCTACGCCTACCTCAAATCCCACGGCGTCGCCAAACCCGCCAACCCCGATTACCGCTACAGCAATCTCGGCCTCGGCCTCCTCGGCCAAGCCCTCGCCGACAGGGCGGGGAAGTCCTACACCGATCTTCTCCGCGATCAGATCACCGCTCCTCTCGGGCTCGCCGATACCACCGTCCACCTCTCCCCCGAACAGCAACAGCGTTTCCTCCAAGGCCACAATGACAAGAACCTCCCCGTCCACGCCTGGGATCTCGACGCCCTCGCCGGCGCCGGCGCCATCCGCTCCACCGCTGGTGACATGCTCACCTACCTTGCCGCCAATCTTCACCCCGAACGTCACCCGGCTCTGCAACCCGCGCTCACCTCCTCCCACCTTCTCCGCGCTAACGCCGCCGGAGGCTCCCAGATCGCCCTCGCCTGGAACTATAGCCCCGAAGACGCCGCCTTCTATCACAGCGGCGCCACCGCCGGCTTCACCGCCTACGCCGCCTTCAGCCCCCAAGCCGATACAGCCATCGTCGTTCTCACCAATACCGGCCCCAGCTTCCACCTCCCTCCCGAACTCATCGCCTCCCATCTCCGCCAACTCCTCGCTGGAACCCCCGCCGTCTCGCTCCGTACCACGCAAGTCCCTGCTCCCAGCGGTGCAACGGGCGTTCTCCGCGCCTACGCCGCCTACTGGTTCACCATGTTCGTCGCCGGGCTCTTCGTCTACGCAACGCTCCTCTCCCTCCAGGGCTTCGCCGCCCAGTTCCTTCCTCGCCGCCACTTCCTCCGCCTCTCCGGCTACCTCCAGTTAGCCGCCTTCAGCTCCGTCGTCTGTTTCTACTTCTTCCAACCGGGCTTCGGCGGACTGAATGACCTCACCAGCGGCTCCATCTGGCGCCTCATGAACCTCCTGCCCTCTTACTGGTTTCTCGCTCTCTACCAACAGCTAAGCGGCTCCCTCCACCCCGCCTTAGCCCCACTCGCCATTCGCGCCTGGCAAGGACTCGCCGTGACCCTCACAGTAGCCTCCATCAGCTATGCCCTCTCCTACTGGCGTACCCTCCGCCACATCGTAGAAGAGCCCGACATCGTTCCAGGCGCACGCCGCCTGAGTTGGCTCCCCCGCTTCGGCAACCAGCGCCAAACCGCCATCGGCCAATTTGCCGTCCGCACCCTCCTCCGCTCCCGCCAGCACCGCATGATTCTGGCCTTCTATCTCGGCCTCGGTCTCGCCTTCACCAGCCTGCTGCTCAAGGACCCTGCCACCAAACGCCAATTCACCGATGGCGCCTCCGCCAATCCCTGGAGCGAAGCCAGCATCGCCCCCTGGGCCGCCAGCGTCATCATGATGGTTCTCGCCGTTGCCGGCACCCGGGTCGTCTTCTCCCTCCCGCTTGATCTCCGTGCCAACTGGGCCCTCCGCCTCGCCGGTTATCAAAGCGGCTCGTCCACCCTCTCTGCCACCCGCCGCCCCTTGATCCTCCTCGCCGTCCTTCCTGTCTGGCTGCTCGAAGCCGCAATCTGCCTTACCCTCTGGCCCGCCTGGCAAACCGCTGCCCACCTCTGCGCCCTCGCCGTCGTCGGCCTCATCGTCGCCGAAATCAGCCTCATCGGCTTCCGTAAGATCCCCTTCGCCTGCTCCTTTCTGCCCGGCAAATCCCGTTTCCACATGGTCCTGCTCGGCTCCGTGGCCCTCGCCCACGGCACCATTCAGGCAGTGCTCTTCGAACACAAGACCGTCCAACAACCCCTGGCCGCCCTGACGCTCCTAGCCCTATTGGCCATCCTCTACACAGCCCTTCGCGCCGCCGCCAACCTCCAGCCCGTCCGTGCGCCGCAATACGAAGAAGAAGCCACCCCCGCCGTCCAACAACTCGGCCTCA
>CAMATG010000271.1 GCA_945860645.1 Candidatus Sulfopaludibacter sp. SbA3
CGCCCACGTGTTGATGCCGGATCTCATCCCCGCCATCCACGCCGCCACAATCGAAAATCAGGAACCCTGGCACCGCCCCGACGCCCCATTCACCGGCGCGTCACTGGGCGGCCCCGGATTCGGCGACATCGTGCGCCAACGCCGTTCCGCGCTCGACTTCATCGGCGGCGCTGCGGAGATCACAATGGCGCAGCTACTGGCGCTCCTTTCGGTTGCCCGCGAACCCCTGCTGACCCTCTACATCTACGTGCACCGCGTGACCGGATTAGAGCCCGGGCTCTACCGCTTCACGGACTCGCTCGAACGCGTCAAATCGGGTGACCAGCGCGTCGTAGCCGCCGGGCTCAGCCTCGGCCAGAACCTCGCGGGCAACGCTTGCATCGCGCTATCAATAGTCGCCGATCTGGAGGGCGCCGGCAACCGCTACGGCAACCGCGGCTACCGCTACGCCCACATCGAAGCAGGCGCCGCAGGCCATCGTCTCTATATCGCCGCCGAAGCCCTTGGCCTGCGCGCGACCGGCATCGGCGCGTTCTTTGACGACCGCGTCAGCGAGTATCTCGACTCGCAACTTGGCCAAGTCATTTATCACTTCGCCATCGGCCACCCGGTCGTCGATCCGCGCCTCGAACCATGAACGATAACCTAGGCATTCTCGTCCACGGCGACAATCATTTCATCGTCGATGGCCCGCGCCCCGACCGCGACACCGCCCGCGCGTTAACCCGCCAATGGTCGATCATCCGAATCGACGGCGCCCCGCCCATACCCGGCTGGACTATCCGCGACAAGGCGTTCCGCGAAGACCTGGGCTGGGCCGTAATCGTCTCCGGCGACTCGGAGCAATCGCCCGCCGTGACACAGCTATTAATGGAAATGGCCGCCCGCGGCGTCGAGATTCAAACCTGGTAACCGGCCTGCGACAAGGCGCCGTAAACGATGCCGAACAGCCCGATTCCCCACACCGGGAAAATGCTGATCGCTCCACCATACTCCCCGCTCAACCATCGCCGCTTCCCCTCCACGGTCACGTAGCGCGACCGCCAGGCAATGTCGAGCAATAGCAGCAGAACCCCACAAGCAATGGAGGTGTACCCGCTCGGGCGCCAGCCCATCAGCCACGTCGCCAGATGCACCGAGCCCGCCCCCGCCACGATCATCCCGATCGCCAGCAGATTGATCGAGGTCACGCCGGCAGCTCCATCGCCGAAACCGCCGTATTCTGCGGCGTGATCACGAACACCTCGTAACTCTTGCCCCAGTAGATCTCCTGCAACTGTTTCCGGGAGAGATAAACCCGCTTTTCCCCCACGTTCACGAATCCGCCCTTTCGCACGTTGGTGTTCGGAATCGGCCGAATCTGGCCTGAATACGAAACAATCGTCGGTTCCGGCGTGCGATAGATCTGCCAAGGTTCCTGCATGGCCATGGCGACAAGAGCCGCCCCGCCCAGGAAAAGGAAGCCCATCAGTGTGCTCTTCCCCATCACGAACAGCACCGCCGCCGACCCGGCCAACAGCAGTACCGCGATCGCTAACATCACCAAATCCCACAGAAAACCCGTGCGTTGCTTCGGCGCCAGTTGCCCCTTCTTGTTCGCAGCCGCGTACTCGGGGATCATTAGATGGTATTTTCGTTTAAACATAGCCCTCAAGGCGCAATCGGCCGAAAACAGGGACCAATTTTTTTCATCGCCGTTTACGATAGAAAAAGTGGACGTTGACGACCAGCATCGGTTGACCGCGGAACAGCTCAAAAATATGGCGCTTTCCGCCGGTTTTGAACTGGCCGGCATCGCCCCGGCCGGACCCATGCCGGAGGCCGGTCACTACATGGATTGGGCCGCCAGCGGCATGGCCGGCAAGATGGGCTACCTAACCGATCACCGCGCCGAAAAACGTCGCGATCCCCGCAACATCATGGAGTCAGCCCGCAGCGTCCTGGTCGTCGGCCAGCTCTACAACGCCCCCATTCCCTATTCCACGTCCTTCGACGATGCCACCCTCGGCTGGATCAGCCGCTACGCCTGGGGCGACGATTACCACGACGTCATGCGCGCCCGTCTCGACGCCGTGAACCGCCAGCTCCAGGCCCTCACCCCCTGCGAAACGAAAATCTGCATCGACACCGCGCCCCTCCTCGAACGTCCCTTGGCGCGCGCCGCCGGCCTCGGCTGGATCGGGAAAAACACCTGCCTCATCAACCAGGAAAAAGGGTCCTGGTTCTTCCTCGGCGAACTGCTGATCTCGCTCCCGCTCACTCCCGGCGCACCCCCTCCGGATCGCTGCGGCACCTGCCGCCGCTGCATTGATGCCTGCCCCACACAAGCCATCGTGCCCACCGGCCACCAACACCCGGAATGGCAGCTCGACGCCCGCCTCTGCATCGCCTATCTGAACATCGAACTCAAAGGCGAGGTGCCCGCCGCCCAGCGATCCACAATCGGCCACCACGTCTTCGGCTGCGACATCTGCCAGGACGTCTGCCCGTGGAACGGCCGCGCCGCCATCACCGTCGACGCCCCGTGGCAACCCCGCCGCCACGCCCCGCCCCTCGTCGAACTCGCCGCCCTCACCCCCGATGCCTTCCGCGCCCTCTTCCGCGGCTCGCCCGTCGAACGCACCCGCTACCAGGGCTTCCTTCGCAACGTCGCCATCGCCATGGGCAACGCCGCCATCCCAGCCTACTTCGAACCGCTATCCACCCTCGCCCGCCACCCCGACCCCGTCATCGCCCACCACGCCCAATGGGCCCTCGGCCAATTACAATTGAAGAACGAATGCCTCTAATCCTGCTGCTGGCCGCCCTGGCCGCCCAACTCTCCGCAGCCCCACCAGGCATCAGCAAAGGCTTCGATCATTTCTACAACCTCGAATACGAGCCCGCCATCGCCGAGTTCGCCCGCGAAATCAAGCAGCACCCCAACGATCCCTTCTCCTACACCCATCTGGCCGAAGCGCTCCTCTACCGCGAGATGTTCAACGCCGGCGCCCTCGAAAGCGAACTGGTGAGCGGCAATAACTTCTTTCTCGCCAAAGCCAAAATCATCCCCGCCGAAGCCGAGCAGAAACGGTTCGACGAAGCCATCGCCAAGGCCATTTCCTTAAGCGAGTCACGCCTGGCGACTAACTCACAGGACACCGAAGCCTTATACGCGCTCGGTGTCGCCCACGGCCTCCGCGCCAATTACAATTTCCTCATCCGGAAGTTATGGCGCGACTCACTCAAGGAATTTACGCAATCCCGCAAGCTCCACCAGCAGGCCCTGCAGATCAAGCCCGATTTCGTCGACGCCATGATGGTCGGCGGCGTCCACGACTACATTGTCGGCTCCCTCCCATTTTCCTGGAAATTACTGGGGTTTCTCATCGGTTTCCGTGGCGATCGCGATGGCGGCCTGCGCACCGTGGAACGTGTCGCCGCCGAAGGCCAGCGAGCCCGTGTGGAAGCCATGGTCCTGCTCGCCGTCGCCTATCGCCGCGAACGCCATGCCGAAAAAGCCGTGCCCCTGTTGAATAAGTTAATTGAAATGTTCCCCCGGCACTACTTATACAGATTAGAGATGGTGCAGATGTATGCCGACCTCGGGAAAAGGGACGAAGCCCTAGTCGTTCTTAAGACGATGGAGGACCTCCGCACAGCCGGCGCCACCGGCTATAAAAATCTCCCCGGAGGCAAGATATACTACTCCCGCGGCAACCTCCTGTTCTGGTATCGCGAATACTCGGGCGCTCTCCCGGACCTGCAGCGTGTCACCGCCGCCGGCGCCGAAGCCGGCATCAATACCCTCATGAACGCGTGGCTCCGCATGGGCCAGTGCTACGACATGCTCGGACGGCGCCAGGAGGCCCTACGCGCCTACCGCCAGGCCATCGACGGCGCCCCCGATAGCGACGCCGCCCGCGAAGCTCGCCGCTATCTTAGCTCACCCTATCGGCGGTAACATGGATTACTTATGCGCCTTTCTCCCCGAGTGTTAGCTTGTCTTGCACTCCCCGCCATCTGGGCCCAGGCGCCCGAAGCCTTCAGTCCGTCCGGCAAAGCTTTCTCCGCCCTGCCCGATAAATCCAACACCGTCCTCGCCGCCGATCTCGCCCTCGCAAAAGACCCAGCCTCCGCCGACCTCCTCCTCGCCGCCGCCCGCGCCCGCGACGCCCTCCTCCGCTTCTCCGAATCGCTCCCTCTCTACACCCGCGGAATGGACGAGCATCCCGGCGACGTCCGCTTCCCCCGCTACCGCGGGCATCGCTTCATCTCCACCCGTAAGTTCGACTTCGCCATCGCCGACCTCAAACGCGCCGCCGAAATCGCCCCGGTTAGTTTCGACGTCAGTTACCACTTAGGCCTGGCTTACTATCTCCGTGGTGATTACAATCACGCCGCCCGCGAATATCAACGCTGCCTCACCCTTGCCGCCCAACCCAAGCCCCAATTCATGCGCGGCATGCCTGCCGATTGGCGCCCCTGCCAAGGGCTCGACGACAACGCCCGCGTCGCCATCACCGAATGGGCCTGGCGCGCCTATCGGCGCGCCGGCAAACCGGAGGAAGCGGAAAAGCTTCTCGCCACCATCACCGAAGCGATGAAAGTAACCGACAACCAGTCCTACTATCGAACGCTACTTCTCTACAAAGGCCTCCGACCGGAAGTCGACATTCCGCCCGATGCCAACGCCGTCGCCACCGTCAGCTACGGCCTCGGGCTGTGGCACTGGGTGGCCGGCCGCAAGGATCAGGCCTGCGCCGCGTGGCAGCGCGCCGTCAGCGGTGAAAACTGGTCGGCTTTCGGCTTCATCGCCGCCGAAGCGGACCTCGGCCGCGGCCTCTGCAAACCCGCAAAAAAGCGTTAACCCGCGAACGCCTTCCGCATCTTCTCCCACGTGATCGACAGGTCCTCGATATGGACCCGCGTCTCGCCAATCACCGACATAAAATTCGCATCCCCCGGCCACCGCGGCAGCACGTGCATGTGGATATGTCCCGCCACCCCAGCCCCGGCGCACGCCCCCAGATTCATGCCGATGTTAATCCCCGGCGGATTGTACAAGGAGCGAATCACGCTCTCCGTCCGCCGCACTAACTCCATCATCTCCATGGCGACTTCCGCCTTCGCCCCCGCCAGCGAATCCACATGCTCGTACGGAACCACCATCACATGCCCGTCCGTATAAGGAAACAGATTCAGCACCACGAAGTTATGCGCTGCGCGATGGACAATCAGCGCCTCGGTATCATCTTCCGCCGCCAGCTTCGCGCAAAAAACGCAGCCGCCCGAGGGGGCGGCTTTCGTTACATATTGGTATCGCCAAGGACTCCAAATGTGGTCCATACAGAGAAGGGAACTGGCCTATTCGCCGTCGTCGCCGTCTTCGTCATCGACGCCGGTATCCACGCCGCCATTCACCAGGTCTTTCAGTTCCTTGCTCGGCTTGAAAAATGGAATGCGCTTGGCAGGCACTTCAACCCGCGTCCCGGTCTTCGGATTCCGCCCCACGCGCGGTTGCCGTTGCCGTGTCCGGAAACTGCCGAACCCGCGGATCTCGATCTTATCGCCCTCTCGCAAACTCCGGACAACGCTGTCAAAGATCGCCTCAACGATGACTTCGGAATCCTTCCGAGTCATTTCGGTTACCTTTGAGACCTCTTCGATAAGATCAGCCTTTGTCATGCCCATTCCTCTCCGTTCCTTACTCGCCCGCTTCGGGCGTTGGCGCCGCGCTGGCGTCCTCAGTCACTTCGCTCGCCGCAACTTCGGCATCCGGAACCCCGCCGCGCGCCGCTTCCTCGGTCGCTGTCGCTACCGCCGCCGCCTGCTTCTGGTACTCCGCCATCCGCTGCCGTTCTTCGTCAACGATCGCAGCCTTATAACTCAATCCTATCTTCTTTTCAGCCGCGTTGAGGCGGATGACCTTGAACGAATGTTCTTCGCCCACCGGGATCGCCGTCTTATCCTTGCCGGTTCCCCCGACGATTTCCGACGAATGGCACAATGCTTCCACGCCCGGCGCCACTTCCACGAACACGCCAAAGGTCGCCGAACGGCATACCCGCCCGCGAACGACATCACCAATCTGATGTGTCGCAAAGAACGATTCCCACTGATCGGGCTGCAACTGTTTCACGCCCAACGACAACCGCCGCGTCGGCGCGTCGATGTTCAGAATCACCGCCTGCACAACCTGCCCCTTCTTCAGAACTTCCGAAGGATGCTTGATATGCTTCGTCCACGAGAGATCGGACACATGAACCAGTCCGTCAATGCCCTCTTCAATTTCAATAAAGGCGCCGAATTCCGATAACTTCCGAACCCGGCCTTCCACCACACTGCCCACCGAATACCGCGACTCTACCGTCGTCCACGGATCATCTTCCAACTGCTTGATCCCCAGCGAAACCCGCCGATCCCGCGGCTTAATGTCCAAAATGACACTTTCCACCGTATCGCCGACCTTCACCACCTTCGACGGATGCTTCATCCGCCGCGACCAGGTCATCTCGGAGATATGAATCAGCCCCTCGACCCCCGCCTCCAGCTCCACAAACGAGCCGTAATCGGTAATCGAAACCACGCGGCCAATGACTTTGCCGCCAATCCGGTACCGGTCATGCACCGATTCCCACGGATCCGGCGCCATCTGCTTCATGCCCAGCGAGATCCGCTCTTTGTCCTTATCGAATTTAAGGACCCGCAGCGATAACTCCTGGCCAACCTGCACTAACTCCGACGGGTGCGTCACGCGCCCATAACTCATGTCACTAACATGCAGCAGGCCGTCAATCCCGCCCAGGTCGATAAAGGCGCCATAATCGGTCAGGTTCTTCACCAGACCCTGGATAATGGAGCCCTCCGCCACCGTTTCCAGCAGCGCCGACTTCCGGTCCGTCGTCTCGGTCTCAAGCGCAGCCTTCCGGCTCACAACCACGTTGCCCCGCCGCCGGTTCAATTTCAAGATCCGAACCGGAATGTGCTGCCCAACCAGTGAGTCCAAATTGTAGACCGGACGCACGTCCACCTGCGAACCCGGCATGAACGCTTCCACGCCCACGTCCACCATCAATCCGCCCTTGGTTCGCCCCGTAATGTGGCCGCTTACCAATAGGTTGTCCCGGAACGCCTGCTCCAACGTATCCCACGATTTCGTGTTCTGCGCCTTCCGGTGCGATAGCGGGACGTAGCCTTCCGGCGTCAACGTGCCGCCCTTTTCCACCATCACTTCAATGGTGTCTCCGGCGTTCACCGCCGGTTTCCCGTCCACCACCGGAATCTGGGCGATCGGCACGACGCCTTCGGACTTGTACCCGAAGTCGACGATCACATCGTTCGCCGTGACCTTCAGAACGTAGCCCTGCAGCACTTCCCCTTCCGCCGGTGGCGCAAAGTGGCTGTAGTCGTCCAGCATCTCCTCCGACATCATTTCTTCGGAGAAATAATCATCCTGCGGAGTGTCCGCGTCTTCAGGTGCGGGCGGGCCTGGAATGCCGGGCCGTCCATGCTCGCCACCTGTCGCGTGACCGCCCGGGCGGCCCGCGGTTGCGGGAACTACTTCATCCGGGGTCGGAAATTCGGGATTGTTTCCCATTGCCTGTTCTCCGTGCACGGCATTGGGACCTTCATTCAATCCCGTGGAACAACTAGACCCCGCTGCCGGCCGCAAAAAATTCGCTCCGCCGCAAGAAGGAGGAGCCCAAAGTTACTTGGAAACTATAGCGGATTCAATGAGATATGTCAACGCTGCCATTACCGCGTGTCATAGGAGTTTCCAATTTCAGCCTAATCTTTCGCCTCACATTAGCCGATGAAGTACACAGGAGCAGTTGGTGCTAGACGTTTCTGTCCATTCACATTCCTTACCGCCGCTCAATGGGGACGCCGCCGCACCGCCCTCTCCCTCCACGTCCTTGTCCCCAGCTTTAACGATGCAGGACATCCAGCGCGCGCACACCCGCATGCTCG
>CAMATG010000272.1 GCA_945860645.1 Candidatus Sulfopaludibacter sp. SbA3
GCACTAGCCTCCCGTCCGCCAGCAAAACCCGCACCTGGCTATTCCCCGCAGAGGCAATATACACGTTCCCCGCCGCGTCGAATGTCACCCCGTTCGGCGTCCACAATTGCCCCTCGGCGGACCCCGCCACCCCTGTCCCCGCCACCGTGCTGATCTTCCCCTCCACATCCACCCGCCGCACCCGGTGATTCAATGAATCCGAAATATACACGTTCCCCTCTTTGTCCACCCCCACCCCTCGCGGCGTGTTCAAACGCGCCAGGACAGCCGTCCCGCCGTCCCCGCTGAACCCCGCCTCCCCGGTCCCCGCGAACGTCGTGATAATCCCCCGCGCATCCACCCGCCGTATCCGGTTGTTCCCCGAATCGGCAATGTAGACAGCGTCATTCCGCGGATCCACCGCCACTCCATACGCCAGGTTCAATCGCGCCGCCGTCGCCAGTTGCCCATCTCCGGCGTACCCCTGCGTCGCCGCTCCCGCAAACACCGAAGTCACCCCAGCCGGCGTCAGCTTGTACACGTAGCCCCCCCACGTCGACGTAATGTACAGGTTCCGGTTCTTGTCCACCGCCAATCCCCGCGGCCTTCCCAGGTCCACGTTCCGCGCCACCCCGGCCGCATTCGTCCCCAATCGTCCCGTCCCCACCACCGTCGTAATCGTCCCCGTCGCGCTCACCTTCCGCACCACATTGTCCACCACGTCGGAGATGTAAAAACTCCCATCCGTATCCGCCGCCACCCCCGAGGGTTGAAACAACGTCGCCTTCTCCGCCGGCCCGTTGTCCCCCGCCGCCAGCGCCGGTATCGTCCCCGCCACCGCCGTGATCCGGTCCGTCCCCGGGTTCACTCGCATCACTCGCCGCAGCGCCTCATCCACCACCACCACCTGGTCGTCCACATCCATCCCCACCCCAGCCGGCACACCCAACCCGAATGCCGCCGCCGAACCCGGAATCGTCCGGCTCGTCCCGTTCCCCGCCACAATCGAAATCGTAGTCCCCCGTACACGCAGAATCCGCCCGCTGATCTTGTCGCAGATGAACACATCGCCCGCCTTGTTCACAGTCACATCCGACGGCCCGTTCAACTGCGCTCCCAGCGCCGTCGTCGTCCCGCCCTGGTTTCCCGCCACGCCCGTTCCCGCAAGATTCTCCACCGTCCCATTCGCCGCCACGCGCCGCACACGGTTGTTCCCCGTATCGGCCACAAACAGGTTCCCCTGTCCATCAAAAGCAAGCCCGCTCGGCGCCCGCAGTCCCGCCGCCGGCCCCACGAACGTCGTCACCACCCCCAGCGGATCGATCTTCCGGATCACGTTGTTCAGCGAGTCACTCACATACAAATTCCCAGCTCCGTCAAACGCCAGCCCGCGCGGATTCCCCATCGGCGCCTCCGTTGCCGGCCCGCCGTCCCCTGTCCTCTCCACGCTCCCCGTCCCTGCAATCGTCGTGATCACATTGCCATCCCGCGATACCTTCCGCACTCGCGCGTTCCGCACGTCGCAGATGTACAGCTCTCCCGTCGCGCTCCATGCCAGCCCCGCCACGCCGTTGAACTTCGCCGCCACCGGCGCCCCGCCATCCCCGCCCAAACCAGTCTCCGACCCGGCATACGTCGTCACCAGTCCCCCCGTAGTGATCTTCAGAATCCGGTCATAGTACGAGTCGGAGACATACAGATTTCCCGACGAATCCGCCACCACCGCCGCCGGCAGAATCAGCCGCACGTCCACCGCGCTCACGCCCTGCGGCGGAATCGTCAACCGGCTCCCGCCCGCGACAGTCGAAATCAGATACGGCGGCAAGCTCTGCGCAAAAACAACGGTGCCCAAAAGGAAAAGTAGTTTCACAGGAATCGGTCCTCATCACAGTTGGCGAGAAATCCCCTCGCACCGCGTCAAGATAAACTAATTCCCAGCATGCTCAGCCTCACCCGCCGCCAGTTCGCCGCCATGGCCGCCGCCGCCATCCCAGCCCGCAAGCCCAACATCATCCTCATCCTCGCCGACGATCTCGGCGTCGGCGACCTCGGCTGCTACGGCCAGAAAATCATCAGGACCCCCCACATCGACCGCCTCGCCACCGAAGGCCTCCGCTTCACCGCCGCCTACGCCGGCGCCATGGTCTGCGCCCCCTCCCGCTGCACCCTCATGACCGGCTACCACCTCGGCCACGCCACCGTCCGCAACAACTGGGAGGTCTACCCCGAAGGCCAACACCCCCTCGCCCCCCGCGATACGACCGTGGCCACAGTCCTCCAGCAAGCCGGCTACAAAACCGGCATCTGCGGCAAGTGGGGCCTCGGCGGCCCGGACTCCGCCAGCACCCCAAACAAGAAGGGGTTCGATTTCTTCTACGGCTACAACTGCCAGCGCCACGCCCACCGCTTCTACGTCGATTACCTCTGGCGCAACAGCCAGCGGGAACCCATCGCCCAATCCTCGGCAAAGAAGGTGTACGCCCAAGACCTGATCGCCAACGAAAGCCTCAACTTCATCCGCGAAAACCGCAACAACCCCTTCTTCCTCTTCTGCGCCTGGACGGTCCCCCACGGCCCCTATACCCGCAACAACGTCCCCAACCTCGGCCGTTTCGAAAACGAACCTTGGAAGGAAGGCGAAAAGATCTACGCCACCATGGTCGAGCGTCTCGACGCCGACCTCGGCCGAGTCCTGGCCCTCCTAAAGGAACTAAATATCGACAACAACACAATAGTCCTCTTCGCCAGCGACAACGGCCCCGGCGGCGGCCCGGCCAACAACGCCCGGTTCGGAAGCCAAGCCAGCCTCCGCGAAGTAAAAGGAACTCTCCGCGAAGGCGGCCTCCGAGTCCCCCAAATCGCCCGCTGGCCCGGCCACATCCCGGCCGGCCGCGTGACGAACCACCCCACCGCCTTCTGGGACTTCCTCCCCACCGCCGCCGCCCTAGCCGGCGCACCGGCCCCAACGGGAATCGACGGCACCTCCATCCTCCCGACTCTCCTAGGCAAAAAACAAAAGGAACCAGCTTACCTCTACTGGGAGCAACTGACGCCGAACAAACTAACCCGCGCCATTCGCCTCGGCAAATGGAAAGCCTACCAAGCCACAAAGACCGCAAACATCGAACTCTACGACCTCACCAAGGACCCCGCCGAGTCCACCGACATCGCCGCCGCCAACCCAAAGGTAGTCCACCAAATCGAACAAATCCTAGCCAAGAGCCGCACCGAAGCCACCACCGCGCCCACCGACCCCCGCATCTGGGAAAAGTACCGCGAAGACAACAAACGCCTCGACGCGCTCCTCTCTTCCTGAACGCGGAACGGTAACCGCCACCGCCGCCGTGGGGCCTAAATGACTCGATACTGCCCTGTTTTGCGGGAGTTGTCCGGCGCGGCAAAGAAAATGTCTGTGCGATTCAATGGTTTAGGGAAGATCCGCATGGTTCCCACTCGCAACCGCGAAGCCAAATGCCACCCACGATAGCATCGCGGGAATGAGCGTCAGTATCATCGAGAATTTCATTCCGGCTCGGAAAGCCCGAACAGCAAACGCATTCGTATCAACGGACCTTTTACTTCTCAGCAGACACTCAACAATCCGCCCACCAGTGAAGCATACGTTCGCGCCAATGCCATACACGACGATCGCAAGGGGGCCCAAAAGTGGAGGATCTGGTATTCCAATGGGCACACCAACCAGTGGCTCGGAGATCAAGCCACACGAAATCATGAGAATGCATGTAAAGATCCCGACGCATCCTACGACCTTGTTGAAATACCAACGCCGCGACTCCCACCATTGGCGGATTTGCGCCAACTCGCTAAGGGGTTGATCTCGGTAGTAAGCTGGGCCAGTAAAGAGTTTTCCAAGCATCGGGATTGCGACGACTGAGTTGTTACCGTTGATGTTATCAACGCACCCCGCCGAATAGAACCGGCCGAGTCCACCGAAATCGCCGCCAGCCACCCAAGCGTGATCCACCAGATCGAACAAATCCTAGCCAGGAGCCACACCAAAGCCACCACCCCGCCCACCGCCCCCCGCATCTGGGAAAAGTACCGCGAAGACACCAAGCGCCTCGACGCGCTCCTCTCCTCCTAACCGATCGCCTATTATGAAATCGTGCGATTGCTCATCACACTCGAACGGGACGAAACCGGCCGCATTATCACAGAGTGCCCGTCTCTGCCCGGATGTGTTTCCCAAGGGGAGATCGAGAGCGCCGCAATTGAAAACATACGCGAGGCGATCCAAGGATGCCTGGCGGCACGCAAAGCCAATGATCTGCCCTTGGCCGTATCGGTCCGCGAAGTCGAAGTGGAATTCGCCTAGTTCCAGGACATGCTCTAGCCGCCTCGACCCTTCCCCAAATGCAGCAGCCCCACCGCCGGGTGTGCGGCGCGATACGGTTGGGGAATACCATCATCTGGTGACACCCTGGAAGGCCACCAAGCAAGAAGTGAAAGCGTATGCCGAGCAAGTCTAAACCGAAAATCGACGCCGAGGAAATCGCCGAAAGAGCATCGCGCGGCGAAGATGTCTCCTCCTTCTTCACACGGAAGTTCAAGGTCGTCAGACCGATTCGCCGGGTGAATCAAAAGGCCCACGCCCCGAACCTGGACCCAGAGGTGATCAACGGCTGACTTCCCCCAATCCAGTTCCGTCGCAACCCTCCCATCACCGTTCCGCTGATCGGGTTCTATCTCCCGATGGCACGTCAACCAACCGGGATCCTGGTAGCATAGCGATGGATCATCATACGTTTCATATGAGAATCACTCGACCCGGTGGCGGTCGCCGTTTAGGAAAGGAGGCTCGTCGGCAACTTCGCGTTCTTTACCAGGACGATGCCGTTGTCATCCTCAACAAGCCTGCCAAAATGCTGGCGGTGCCTAAGGATGAAGGCGATCTTCCCTCCGCCCTCTCTCTTCTGTCGGCGGAACTGGAAGCAAGGAGACAGCGGGCCTTTGTGGTGCATCGCATCGATCGCGACACCTCGGGGATTCTGCTCTTTGCAAAAACCTGGCCGGATCGGGAAGCACTCGTTGCACAATTCATCCGGCACAGCCCGGTGCGGGAATATCTGGCGGTGGTGGGCGGTCATCTTCGGGTGGAAGAAGGGACACTCGTCCATTACTTTCGGCAGGACGGAACGTTCCAAAGGGTGACCACAGCACGAGATCCGAATGCGTCTCGTGCGGAACTTCACTATGCCGTGGAACATCGCCTGAAAGGGGCATCGGTCGTCCGAGTCTGGCTGGTGACCGGATTACAAAATCAAATCCGTGTTCAGTTGTCGGCAATCGGCCACCCGATCATCGGTGACAGGAAGTACAATCCAGCTGGAAAACTGGAACAGCGAATCACTCGCGTCGCTCTCCACGCGGCGCATCTGGAGTTCACTCATCCACGCACTCGCGAAAGCGTGTCGATTGACTGCGAACCTCCCCCGGACTTTCAGGCACTTCTTCAGGCATTAGGCTTGCGGGACGGCATGAGTCGCTGAACGGCGCATGCCACAGAGTTCGGGACCCGCGGGCAGCGGGTCCTTCGTTAGAATTAGGTGCCAATTATGTGCCGCCAATTAGGTGCCACTCACTGTTATCCCCCGCAATTCCAGAAGCGTCCCTGAAACCCATTGAAAACAAGCGACTTGCCGAGAATTTCGAAATCGCAAAAAGTACCCCCACCCGCCTCACCCCCCTATTTTCGATCCCCCCGTTACCGCCGTAAATCACCCCTTCCCGGCCCGCCTTTCACCTGTTCACCCGATACCCAAAAATCAGCCCCGCCCCTAACCTGAATCCAGAGGCAATCTATGGCTGACTTTCACCAATCCAGTTCCGTCGCTACGCTCCACCGCCTGCGCTCCGGCCGCCTGTCCGCCATCGAGGCCGAACTCTCCGGCTTCTCCCGCCGCACCGGCATGTCGCTCATCCTCCCAGCCCTCATCACCGAGTTCGACCGCCCCGCCATGCGCCGCATCGTCGACGAACTCCGCCCCGCCAACTACTACGCCAACATCGTCGTCGCCATCGGCCGCGCCACCCGCAAACAGGCCGAAGAAGCCGCCCGCTGGTTCCACGGCTTCCGCTCCCCCGTCACCATCCTCTGGATGGAAGACCCCCGCATCCAATCCATCTTCAACGATCTCAACCTCCCCGCCCACACCGACGGCAAAGGCCGCACCTGCTGGCTCGCCGCCGGCTACCTCCTCGCCGAAGGCCACACCGACATCATCGCCCTCCACGATTGCGACATCGCCAACTACACCCGCGAAATCCCCGCCGCGCTCTGCTACCCGCTCGCCCACCCACGCATGGATTTCGACTTCTGCAAGGGCTACTACGCCCGCATCTCCGGCAAGCTGCACGGCCGCGTCTCGCGCCTCTTCCTCGCCCCGCTCGTTGAATCCCTGCGCCAACACCTGCCCGAATCCCGCTTCCTCTCCTTCTTGAGCGAGTTCCGCTACCCGCTTGCCGGCGAATTCGCCATCACCGCCACGCTCGCCCGCAAACTCCGCCTCCCCGCCGATTGGGGCCTCGAAGTCGGCGTCCTCTCCGAGGTCTTCCATCACGCCGGCCCCCACCGCGCCTGCCAGGCCGACATCGCCGAAAACTACGATCACAAACACCAGGACCTCTCCCCCAAAGACCCCACGCGCGGCCTCCGCCGCATGACGTTCGATATCGCCGGCGCCATGCTCAACTGCCTCGAACGCCACGGCGTCCCGCTCGCTCCCGAAGCCCTCCGCCAGGTCGCCAACGGCTACACCGAACAGGCCGGCACCAAGCTCCGCCAGTACGAAGCCGACGCGCTCATGAACGGCCTCTCCTACGACCGGGTCGAAGAGACCAACGCCGTCAACAGCTTCGGCGACAGCCTTACGGAGGCGATCGCCCTCCAAGGCCGCGAAGTCGAAACCCTCCCCGCCTGGGGCGTCGTCGAATGGGAGGCGCCCCACGTCATGCGCCAACTGCTGAACTGCCCGCTGATTGTTACAGAGCCAACGCACCTCCACATGCCACACTGGCTACAGCAGCCCGTACCCAAGCCCGCCTAAAGGACTCCTCATGCGGCTTCGCACCTGGCCCACCGTCGTCGGTGGGCTCGCCTGTCTTCTCCTCCTCATCCTCATCTCCAGCGAGGTCATCCGCCGCAAGGCCCGCGATATCTACGAGTCACTCGACCAGGTCAACACGCTCCACCGCAACAACGCCGTCAAACTCCAAACCCTGCGCGCCGACATTCACTTGTCCGGCATCTTCGTCCGCGATTATCTGCTCGATAACTCCCACCTCACCGCCGATAGCTACCGCGCACGCCTGATCACACTCCGCGAGGCGACTCGCAAAACGCTCGAAGAGCTCCACGCGAGCGCCAGTCCAGCCGAACGCGAACGCATCGAACGGCTCCAAACCAATCTCGATGACTACTGGGAAACCTACGACCCGCTCTTCGGTTGGACGCCCGCGCAGAAGCTGTACCTAAGCGCGCCGTTCCTCCGCCAAAACGTCCTCCCCCGCCGCAACGCGGTGCTGGAACTCACGCGCGACATCGAAGCGCTCAACAACGCCAGCCTCACCCAGCAGCGCGCCGTCGTCGCCGATCAGGAACAGGAACTCCGCCGCCTCTTCGCCCGCATGCTCTGGATCACCATGGGCCTCGGCGTGGCCATCGCCATCGGCGCCGGCCTGCGCTTCCACTACGTCGAAACCCGCTTCGAAGATCAGTACCGCCGCATCTCGCAAATGATGGTCCGCGCCCAGGAGGAGGAGCGCAAACGCCTCTCGCGAGAACTCCACGACCAGGTCGGCCAGATGCTCACCGCGCTGCGCATGGAGGTCGGCCGCGGCCACCAGGCCGAAAGCAAAGCGCTCATCGATACCATGGTCGCCACCGTGCGCGATCTGTCGATGGGCCTGCGCCCGTCGATGCTCGACG
>CAMATG010000273.1 GCA_945860645.1 Candidatus Sulfopaludibacter sp. SbA3
CCGAAGTCGCGCAGCGCCGCCAGCACCGGATCGGTCAGCCGCCGGTCGGTATAGCTCGACAAGGCGATCTGCCATGGCCGCGCCACCCCATCCAGTTCCGGCGTCATCGAGTGAATCGACAGGAACACCGGGTCGACCATCTTCTCCACCGCCGCCTCGATCGCGTCGTGATACGGCGTGAAGTAGGCGGCCACGTTCGGGTCATCCACGGCGGGCGTCCGGTTACAATCGATGATCAACCGCGAGACCGAACTGTAGATAGCCGGCGCGTCCAGCAGCTCCGCCAGCCGCCGCGTCACCCCGGCCGCGCCGATGTCGTAAGCCGTGTGATGTTCCCGCTCCACCATCGCGTTCGAGGCGTGATCGCAGACCAACAAATACCGGGGCTTCACAGCGCGGCCTCGGTCACCGAGACATCCACGTCCATGCCCAGGAACGAGCCCTTGGGGCCGGAGTACGTGCCCCATAGCGGCAGCACCTGCTCGGGCGTCCAGGCCACCGCCACGCGGATCAGGTTGCGGTTGCCGATGATGGAGTTGGTCGGGTCAAAATCGATCCACCCCGCGCCGGGCAGGTAGGCCTGCATCCAGGCGTGCGTGGCCCCACCGCCGGCCATGCCGCTCGCCGAAGGCGTATAAATATAGCCGCTGACGAACCGCGTCGCCACGCCCAGCGAGCGCGACGCTTCCATCATCAACACCGCGAAATCCCGGCAACTGCCCCGATGGGTGCGCAGCGTCTCATCGGGCGTCTGCACGCCCTTCTCGTCGCGCCGCGTGTACTCGAACTCCTCGCGGATACCCCGAGTCATCGCGCGCAGCATCTGCATGGTCCCGGTCGTCTCCGATGGCGCCAGGAACCGCAGCGCCCACTGGCTCACGGCGCCATTGGGGTAGTGCGGAGCGAGGGCGCGCATCAGGCTGGGAAAGTCCTCGTCGGAATAGCGGAACGGGTAGGAGCGGGCGTACTCCTCCAGCGGGTATTCGGGCACCGTGTTCTCGAAGTGTTCCAACGTCACCGTGCTCTCAAAGCGGAGCTCGCTGGTCGTGCCCTCGAAGGTGGCGACGGCGACGGAGTTATCGAACGGGTCGTGCAGCCAGCGGAGGTTGGCCGGGCGCGGTGAGATCTGCAGGTCGGTCCGGAGCAGGCGCAGGTCGTGGCTCTCGCGCGGGCGGAACATCATCCGGTGCTCGCCCAGCCGGACCGGCTCGGCGTAGCGATAGGTAGTGGTGTGGTGAACGGTCAGGAAGGACATCAGCCGGGCAACTCCTCCGTCCAAACCGTGAAGCTCTCCAGGATATTGGGCCCGAAGGTGGTGGCGATGGCCACGTCGGCCGCGTCGCGGCCGCGTGCCATCAGGATACGGCCAATGCGCGGGGTGTTGTTGCGCGGGTCGAAGAGGTGCCAGCGGCCGCCGATGTAGGCTTCAAACCAGGCGGCGAAATCGCCCACGCCGTAGGGCGGCGCCGTGCCAACGTCGCTCAGGTAGCCGGTGCAGTAGCGGGCCGGGATGTTCATGGCGCGGCAAAAGGCGATGGAGAGATGGGCGTAGTCGCGGCAGACGCCGGTGCCTTCGCGCCAGGCCTCGGCCGCGGTGCGGGTGGCGCGGGCGTTCTGATAGTCGAACCGGATGTGGTTGTGCACGTAGTCGCAGATGGCCTGCACGCGGGCGTGGCCGAACGGGGTCTGGCTGAAGAGCTGCCAGGCGGTCCCCGAGAGCAAGTCCGTCTCGCAGTAGCGGCTGCCGAGCAGGAACACCAGCACCTCTTCGGGCAGGTCCTGGACGGTGGCCTGGCCAGCGGCGAACTCGTTCTGATCGGGCAGGCCGCTGTCGTTGACGACGCCGTTGGCGGTCAACCGGAGCCGGCCGGCGGGGGCCATCAGACGGTGGCAGTAATTGCCAAAGCCGTCGTGGTAGGCGGTGATGGGGACGGGCGGATCGCACTGGAGGACATCGGGGACCGCCATGTCGGCGATTCGCGACGAATGGACGTTGACGACCAAAATCAGAGGCGTCGGCTGCGGGAAGCTGTAAACCAGCTCATACCCGGTTCGGAACTGCATGTGTGGGCACCTTTAGGCCGATTGCTGCGGCGCAAGGGGCTGCCTAATTGTACAGTAGATGGCTATGGTGCGATTCCTCCTGTTGTTGGCCGGCGCGGCCCTGTGCGCGGCGCCTCCTGTGATCCGTGTCGACAAACCGATGCCGCCGCCCGATTGGGCGCTGGCCGAACGGGCGCTTTTAAAGGCGTACGCGGAGGCGGCGGGCGAGTTCGCGGCGAAGTACGTGGACGACCGCGGTTACTTCCGGGCGCTGGAGCGCTGGGGCGGCAACGACGGGCCGGACGACGTGATGGAGACGTTTAATTCCTGGACGCTGCTGCATTCGCTGGGCGCCTCCGACACGGTGCTGGAGCTGTACCGGCGCATCTGGGAAGGGCACATCCGGCAGTTCACGGCGGCCAAGGCGCCATCCGCGCGAGCGGCCAAAGACGGGATGTTCTACAAGGAATTCGTCACCTCCTTCGACTGGGAGCACACCGGCGAAGGCCTCGCCGCGTTCCACTTCTACGCGATGTCGGCGCCGCGCGACCCGGAGTACGTGCAGCGAGTGAAGCGCTTCGCCGGGTTCTACATGGGCATGCCGAATTACGATCCGAAGCACAAGATTGTCCGGAGCATTCTGCACGGCAGCCGCGGGCCGATCCTGGACGAGGCGACGGTGAACGACTGGGGCGGCGAGCCGATCCCGGGCGAGCCGGAACGGCTGGAGCGCTACCGCGCGGCGGGCAACGTGCGCGGCGATCATCCGCTGAACCTGGGCACGTGCACGCTGGGCTTCAATGCCTTCGCGCTGACGGGCGAGAAACAGTATCGGGACTGGGTGCTGGAGTACGCCGGCGCGTGGCGGGACCGGATTATGGCCAATGGCGGGAACATCCCGACCAACATCGGGCTCGATGGAAAGACCGGCGGCGAGTGGGGCGGCAAGTGGTGGGGCGGGACGTTCGGCTGGAACTTCGACCCGGCGGTGACGGGCCGCAACTACTACATGCGCGGCGCGCGGACGGGGCTGGGCGAGGCGTTCCTGCTGACCGGTGACGCGTCCTACGTGGAGCCGCTGCGACGCCAGTTGGCCAATCTGTATGCCGCCAAGAAGGAAGAAGGCGGGCGGGTGTTGTTGCCGCAGAAGTATGGCGAGAAGGGCTGGTATGGCTACACGGCCAATCAGTATCTGGACGTGCAGCGGGATCTGTACTTGTGGTCGATGAACCCGGCGGACCTGGCGCACCTGGGCGGGGACGGGTGGATTCAGTTCTTGCAAGGGAAGGACGCGGGGTATCCGGCGAAGGCGCTGGCTGGGGAGTTTGAGAAGCTGCGGAAACGCGTGGCAGGGTTTCGCGCGGATGGGTCCACGCCGGACACGCGCCGAAGCGACGGCGCGCAGCCGTTCTCGCCGGTGTCGACGGGGACGCTGGTGAACCTGATGCTGGGCGGGAATGACCCGGGCTCCTCGGGAAACGTGCTGCACGCGCGGTTGCGGTACTTCGATCCGCGCCTGCGGCGAGCGGGGCTGCCGGAGGACGTGGCGGCGCTGGTGACGTCAGTGGGCGCGTCGGAAGTGAAAGTCACGCTGGTCAACACGAGCCCGGTTTACGAACGGGAAGTGGTGGTGCAGTTGGGCGCGTTCGCTGAGCATGCCGGGGTCGCCGTTAGCTCGGCGGCGGGGCGGGTGGCGCTCGATGGATCTCACTTCACGGTGCGCTTGGCGCCGGGAGCGGGCGAGTCGTTGACGGTGGCGATGAAGCGGTACGCGAACGCGCCAACGGCGGCGTTTCCCTGGGACCGCTAGAGCTGCCAGTTGATGTTGGTGCCGTTGACGGTGAGTTCGCGGAAGCGGGGTGGCCAGGCCGGCTTGGCCATCTGGTCGCTCCACTTCTGCCAGGCCGCGCGGAGGTCTTTGACGACCTCGGGGTGCTTGGCGCTGAGATCGGTGCGCTCGCCGATGTCGGCATCGAGATCGAAGAGCTGGGAGAGCTGGTCGCCGAACTCGACGAGCTTCCACTTGCCTTTGCGCACGGCGCGGCCGGGGCCGGCGCGCCAGAAGAGCGCTTCGTGCGGCGTGGCGTTGTTGCGGAGATAGGGCTGGAGATTCACGCCGTCGTTGGTGTCGGCGCCGAGGAATGTCGACAGGATGTCGCGGCTGACGACGGGCTTGCGGTAGACCTTGCCGGCAGGCACGCGGCCGGGCCACTGGATGAGCATCGGCACGCGGATGCCGCCTTCGTAGTAGCTGACCTTTTGGCCGTTGAGCGGGCCGTTGGTGCCGGCGCCGGTGATGGTGGGCGAGCCATTATCGGAGAGGAAGACGACCATCGTGTTGCGGTCGAGGCCGGTGGATTTGAGCTTGGCGAGAATGGCGCCGACGGCGTCATCGAGCGCGACGGTCATGGCGGCGAGGAGGCGGTGCTTTTCGCTCTTGATGCCGGCGACGCGATCGACATATTTCGTGATGGCGTGGAGCGGCGTGTGGATGGCGTTGGGGGCGAAGTAGAGAAAGAAGGGCTTCGTCCGGTTGCGCTCGATGAATTTGAGGGCTTCGTCGGCGAAGGCGTCGGTGAGGTAGCGGTCTTCTGGGACGGTGGCGCGGTCGCGGTAGATGGGGGCGTCGCGTTCGGCGGGCACCTTGCCCTTGTCGCCATCGCTGGCGGTGACCTGGTAGTTCGGCGTGCGGGTGGTGATGAAGGCGTTGCCGCCGGTGAGGAAGCCGTAGAATTCGTCGAAGCCGCGGTCGAGCGGATGGTAGCCTTCGCGGGCCCCGAGATGCCATTTGCCGACGGCCATGCAGCGGTGGCCGGTGGGCTTCAGGTAGTGGGGGATGATGCGCGTGTTGGGCGGGAGGCCGAAGTTGATTTGGGCTTCGCGTTCGACGGGGCCGGAGTTGAACTCATGGCCGAAGCGGTGTTGGTACTGGCCGGAGAGGAGGGCGGCGCGGGAGGGGCTGCAGACGGCGCAGGAGACGTAGGCGTCGGTGAAGCGGGTGCCGGTTTTGGTGAGCGAATCGATGTGGGGCGTGGGGACGTCGGGGGAGCCGTAGCAGCCGATGTCGCCGTAGCCCATGTCGTCGGCGAGGAGGATGATGAGGTTCTGTTTGGCGGGCTGGGCGGCGAGGGCCACCGAGCCCGCGAGGAAAGCGCGTCGGGAGAGCATTAGTCGTCGGAGCGGCTGCCGCCGCCGGCGAAGAGGCGGAGGAGGATGTTCAGGACGGCGACGAAGATGTTGAAGACGCCGGCGAAGAGGGCGAGGGCGCCGGGGATGGGGCTGTCGGCATCGGGGCTGTTGAGAACGCCGCTGGTGGAACTGACGAGCGAGATGACGCCCATTATGCCGATGCCGGCGCTGATGAGGACGCCGAACCAGCCGATGTTCATGAAGCTATTGAGCAGCACGGCGGCCATGATGGCAGCGAACATGCCGAACATGAGGCCGCGCGGGGCGTTGAAGGTGCGGCCGCTCAAGAAGATGAACGCGGTGATCGACACGAATACGACGCCGGTGATGACGAGGGCGGCGCTGATCATGGCCGGGGCGACGAGGGAGGCGAAGAAGAGAATCGGCGAAAGGACGATGCCGGAGAAGAAGCCGTTGCCGAAGAGGGCGATGACGCCCAAGACCGGGTTGTGCCGGACGGACATGGCGACGTAGGGGATGGCGTTGAGCGCGACCATGGCGACGATCCAGCCGATCCAGCCGGAGAAGAAGCGGGCGAGGGTTTCCGAGCTGGACCCGATGGCGCCGCCGGCCATGGCGGAGACGACGCTGAGACCGAAGAGCATGTAGGTCTGTTTAATGACGGTGGCTTGTTGGGCGGTCAGCGTCGTCGTCGAGGACAGGCGCTGCAGGGCGGACATGCCGGAATCGTATTGGCTCATACCGACTAGGTTATATCGCATTTGATAGCCTTTTGGGCATGCTTCGTTTACTACCACTGCTGTCGATGGGCTTGCTGGCGCAGGCTTACTATCCGGGGACGCACGACGACTGGGAGCGGAGAGCGGCTGGCTTCGACGCGGGGAAGCTGGCCGAGGCGATTACTTGGGCGAAGACGCATGAGTCGAAGGCGCCGCGGGACTTGCGGTTGAGCCACGATTACTCGTTTGGCCGGGAGCTGTATGGCGAGCCGCTGGGCCCGTTCAAGGAGCGGGGTGGGCAGACGGGGGTGATTCTGAAGGGCGGCTACATTGTGGCCGAGTGGGGCGACCCGTGGCGGGTGGACATGACGTTCAGCGTGACGAAGAGTTTTGTTTCGACAACCGTTGGGCTGGCGGTGAAGGACGGGCTGATTGGCGCGGTTGGCGATCCGGTGCGGCGGTATGTGCCGACGGGGGAGTTTGAGGGGCCGTTGAATTCGAAGATCACGTGGGACCACTTGTTGCGGCAGACGAGCGACTGGGAGGGGACGTTGTGGGGGAAGCCGGACTGGGCGGACCGGCCGCCGGCGGGGAAGGCGGTTGACGCGTATCGGACGCGGGCGCACGCCGAGCCGGGGACGACTTACAAGTACAACGATGTGCGGGTGAATTTGCTGGCGTATGCGGCGTTGCAGGTTTGGCGGCGGCCGTTGCCGCAGGTTTTGAAAGAGCGGATTATGGATCCGATCGGGGCGTCGAACACGTGGCGGTGGCATGGGTATGAGAACTCGTGGGTGGAGTTGGACGGGGTTCGGATGCAGTCCGTCGCGGGCGGGGCGCATTGGGGCGGGGGGATGTGGATTTCGTCGCGGGACCAGGCGCGGTTCGGGTTGTTGACGTTGCGGAATGGGGCTTGGAAGGGGCGGCAGTTGTTGGCTTCCGAGTGGGTGAAGCAGGCGCGGACGCCGACTTCGGTGCAGCCCACTTATGGTTACATGAACTGGTTTTTGAATACCGATCGGAAGATGTGGCCGAGTGCGCCGGCGACGGCGTGGGCGCATGTGGGGAACGGGACGAACATCATTTATTGCGACCCGGAGAATGATCTGGTGGTGGTGGTGCGGTGGATTGAGAATGACGCTGTCGACGGGTTTCTGGGGCGGCTGATTGGGGCGGTGGCGCGGTGAGATTTTTACTGGTCGTTTTGAGCGTGGCTTGTTTGGCGCAGCCGCGGTTTGCGCAGAAGAAGCTGGAGGAGACGGCGGGCGCCGAGCGGGCGCTGGCGGATCGGTTTTTGAAGGAGACGCGGACGGGGTTGGGCGGGCCGTGGAATTTGATGTTGCGTTCGCCGGAGATGTCGGAGCATTTGCTGGAGATTTATAACTACTACCGGTGGAAGTCGACGATTCCGAAGCCGTTGATGGAGCTGGCGATATTGGTTACGGCGCGGGAGTGGTCGGCGCAGTTTGAGTGGTTTGCGCATTATCCGATTGCGTTGAAGGAGGGGGTTTCGGCGTCGCTGTTGGCGGAGTTGCGGGTGGGGAAGCGGCCGTCGAAGATGTCGGCGGAGGAGGCGGTGGTGTATGACTTTGCGACGGAGATTTGCCGGAAGCATTTTGTGAGTGAGGCGACGTTCCGGCGGGCGAAGGGGTTGTTTGGGGAGAAGGATGTGGTGGATTTGACGTCGTTGATTGGGACGTATATTTCGATTGGGGCGTTGTTGAATGTCGGGGAGGTGCCAGGAGCGACAGGGCAGGGGGCGGATTGGCTGCCGCCGTTGCGGTAATTCTGGGCACACTTCGGGTGTAGCTATTGCGATTTCGGGTTACATTACAGGCTCCCCTTCGCCCTGTGGGCTTCGGGGAGCGAGCCGGTTGACCGGCGGCGATGCTGGATTTTCCGGCTGTTGTTGCTGCGTTTCCTGCGGCGGTTCCGGGACTTCGTTTGTTTTCAATGACTCTTGGGAGGGTCCTTGATTGGCTGCGAATTTCTTGAGGCGCATGATGTCG
>CAMATG010000274.1 GCA_945860645.1 Candidatus Sulfopaludibacter sp. SbA3
GAAAATGTCCATTTTACAGGCGCTTCAGGAAGCCAACTCCCAAACCCATCTACACGACCCAGCCAAACAACTGAATCTATGGGACTTCTAGCCGGACACTACTGTGTCGGTTGCATTGCTGAATGCTTCCTTTGCGGAGGGCACAGCGACGTATGCCAATACGAATGGAAGCGTGGCGGGTGCTCCGTTTGCGGGTCCGATCCCGATGGGATCGGCGCAGGTAGGAACGTATATTGCCGTGGATGTTACTACGCAAGTGCAGAACGCGTTGATTCCCGGATTCGTCGGGTTTGCGTTTACGCCGGATGGGACGCTGCTTGCTCAACTGGATACCAAGGAGAACACGACGACTAGCCATCCGGCGCAGTTGTTGATTTCGTTGGCTTCGAGCGGGCCGGCGGGACCGACTGGCGCGACGGGGCCCGTTGGTCCTGCCGGTCCAATTGGGCCTGCTGGTCCTGCTGGTCCTGCGGGTGCGGCGGGCGGTCCTGGACCAGCCGGCCCTCCTGGCCCTGCTGGCACACCCGGCGGTCCTGGCCCCGCTGGCCCCGCTGGCACACCCGGCGGTCCTGGACCCGCCGGCCCCGCTGGCACACCGGGTGCTGCCGGCCCTGCCGGCCCCGCTGGCACACCGGGTGCTACCGGTCCTGCCGGTCCTGCCGGCCCTGCGGGCCCTGCGGGTCCGAGCGGCGGTGGCTCGCGCGTACTGGACGCCGATGGCCAACTGATTGGAACTTTACTCGAGATCACCAATCGGTCAGTGACCGTCATCAATACTGGTGGCTATGTATTCTCCATTTTTACGAACGGGAATATTGTTCCCACCCAAATTTATTTTAGCGGTGCTGGTTGCACTGGTACGCCCTACCTGAACGATGGTAGTTCTGTCGGTGGGAGACTTCGCTACTATAAAATCCTGGCGTATTCCACCGATACGAACTCACTCTACACAATGTCGAACCCGAACTCGTCAAATGATTCTACCTCTGCACTTCGGATCCTTACCTCATGGCGCAATACGGATCAGAACAGCACGACTGGGGCCGCAGCTACGTGCGACCCTCAAGGAAACGATTACGCTTGGGCTCTAACCACAGTGACGCCAGCAGCCGCAGGGATACCGGTAGTTGCTGGAAGTAATCCGCTCCGGGTGACTGTGCCACTGCAGTTCCAGTAGTTGGAAGTTAGCAAGACACACGAAGGCCCCGGTGAACAGCCGGGGCCTTCGTGTGTTTGTGGGACGCGACCGTTTCGTTATTGAGGGCACCGGATTTGGGTCGTTCGAGGGGCCAATCGGGTCCGCGGTTGGCGGGTTATGCTGTTTTTGTGGGCTGTTTGGTTGACTCGATCGCCGTTAGGCGTTGAGCGCGATTGTCAGTTCCATGCCGCGGCGGGAGAGGTGGGGCGCGCGGCGTTGGAGGTCATCGAAGAAGGCGGTCTGGTTTTGCGGGGCGATGCGTTGTTCGCCGGACTGGTATTCGACCAGGACACGGTCTAACGACATGGCGAGGGCGCTGCGGCCGTCGGAGGAGGGTTTCACGGCGGTGATGGCGGCGTAGGGGATGCGGATGGTTCGCAGGCCGGCGCGGATTACTAATTCGGTTTCCGTGGTTTCGTAGGACTGGGGGAAGAGGAAGCCGAAGATTACGAGCAGTGAGAGTGCGGTGGTGGCGATGGCGGGTGGTTGGGGGAAGCTGGCGATTGGAATCAGGGGGGAGAGGAAGATGACGGTTCCGATCCACCAGTCGATTTTTGCTTTGTGGCGCATGGGGGGCTTATCCAGCTCCTGCTTTCAGGAAATGGTTGCGAGGTTTGTCGCGTCTTGGGGGACACTCCTGCTGTTTGGGTTACGGGCCGAACGGCGTCGGGGGTTTTGCCCGGAGTGTCCCCCGTGGGGGTTGGCGGGGGCTGGGAGAGGGAGATGGTTGCTGACCCTCCTTACTTGGCGGGGTACCAGCCGCGATCCCAGGGGAAGGCGAAGGTGGGTTTGTTGGCGTAACGGGTCATTTGGAATTCGAGCTTTGCTCCGGCGCCGGGTTCGAGGCGGACGGTAGTGATGGGGCCTTTGATTTCGGTTCGTTTGCCGGCGATGGTGACTGATTCGAAACGGTGCTCGCCGTAGCCGCCGGATTGGACGACGACTTCGCGGGGTTCGATTTGGTTGGTGTTCACGAGGGTGACCGTGGCGCTGTCGGGGCCGAGCTTTTCGACCAGGGCTCCGACGTCTTCGGGGAGGCCGGCGCGGCGCTTGACGGGATCGAAGTAGCGGAAGCGGCTGTGGAGGACCCAGATGCGGCCGTTGGAGAAATAGCCGCCGAGGGTGAGGTTCGTCAGGGCGTTTGTGGTGGCGGGGTTGAGATCGAGGAGATAGTCGGCCAGGCGCGAGTCGGCGCTGGTGTTATCTTCGCGGATGGCTTGCATGCGCTCGCGGACGCGGGCGATGTCCGACTGCAGGGCCTTCTCCGGGAAGTCGGGGATCTTGCCGTCGAGGAAGCCGAGCCAGGGGGCGGTGCGGTCCGCTTCGCTGTAGCCGCCGCGGCCGGTGGTGACTTCGAACTTCGTGGCGATCGGCACGCGGGCGAGATCCTTGCGGTCCATGGACCAGAAGTAGATTTCGGCGAGGCGGTCCTGGTGGAGGCGCGGGGACCACTGGTACCACTCGGGCTTGCCGTCGTACTTGTAGCCGCGGGGGTCGCCGTACATTTGGGGGAGAAGGGTGCGGCCGTTTTCCACCTTTTTCTGGGCGTAGACGAGGTCCATCTGTTTGCGGAGGACGTCGACGTAGGATTGATCGCCGCTAAGCAGGAGGGCGTTGCCGAAGCCGGGGAATGTGCCGTCGGTGAAGTAGTTGCGGTGGGCGATCTGTTCGAGTTCGCCGTCGAAGATGGTGAAGTTCCAGCCGTAGGTTCCTTTCCACCACTGGCCTTTGTGTTCGCCGCCGAGCTTGCCGTCGAGGCCGATGGCGCTCGGGATCATGCCGCCGGTTTCGATGGAGCGCTGCTTCCAGGCGCCCATGTAATCGAGGGCCCATTGGCGATACTTTTCTTCGCCGGTTAGCGCGTAGGCGTTGAGGCCCAAGATGGTGCTGGCGAGGTTCAGGAAGTTGTCACCGGTCGAGTCGAGATACTCGTCGCAGTGGGCGAGCATCTTTTTGTAGTTCGATTCGAGGTCGAGCATTTTGCCGCGGCCGGCGGGGTTGTGGAGGAGATGGAAGGTGCCGGGGACGGGGTCGCCGACCCAGTCGTAGGTTGTGGCTTTGCGGAGCATGGGGCCTTTGCTGCCGGTCCACATGCTGCGGAGGATTTTCTTCTCCTTTTCGTAGTTGGGGGCTTCGGGATCGTCGCCGGTGTACATGTCGGCGAAGCGTTTCATGCGCTGGCGGTAGAGTTCGTTGTTTGGTTCGGAGAGGCCTTGGAGGAGGAAGGCGCGCATGCCTTCGCCGGTGTGGAACCAGTCGGACTGGGTGATGAACTCCTTGCTGTAGGCGCCGTTGGCGGCGAGTTTGGTGAGGGTGGTGCGGAGTTCGTTGTACTGGTTCCAGTGGCCTTCCTGGCCCTTTTTGTAGAGCTCGAGGACGGTGTCGGAGGCGCCGAGGGAGTGGAGGAGCGTCCAGTTCCAGTAGGTCTCGATGGCGTCATCGGGGCCGTCGAGGGTGCCCCAGCGGGGGGTGTGCAAGAGGTAGCCGCGATGGTCGATGAACTTTTTGGCGAACTGCTCGACGGCGAGCGAGTTGTACTTCAGGAGATCGCGTTCGAGGAGGGCCCAGGCGGGCGGGACCATGGGCGTCTTGATTTGCAGCGTGGGCTGGGAGAAGGCCACGACGGACAGGAGAAGCGCGTAGAGGGGTTTCATGAACTGGGCCAGTATACTCCGTTCCCGCCCCCTTTTTCTTAGGGCCGCACACCAAACGCCCAGACGGCCCCCGCCGTCCTCACATAGATGCGCCCGCCCGACAGCGCCGGTGTCGCATACGTCTCTTCCCCCAGGTCGTTGACGCCCAATATCTCCCACTCCCGCCCGGGCCGCACTACTACTACTTTTCCCGCTTCCGAAGTTAGGTACAGCTTCCCCTCCGCCAGCACGGGGGACGAGAAGTAGTTATCCAACGCACCCGTCAGCCGCGCCGTCTTTGCCGGCGCACCCGTTTCCACATCAATCGCCGACAGAATTCCTCCATTCGCCACCGAGTACACGAGCCCCTCGTATAGCAGTGGCGACGATACCCGGCCCACCGATTTCGTATGGCTCCATCCGCCCGCTGCTCCGCCCAGCCGGGCCCCGGTTAGCGCCGGACGCCCCACCCATTCCCGCCAAAGCTCCATCCACTCCGCGCGCTCCACCGTGCCGTCCTTGTTCCCATACATCTGCCCCACGCTCTCGACAATTCGCGCATTGTCCCCGGTCCCATACTCATCCGGACCTAACTTCCCATCTTTGTTCCTATCCAGGTTTTTCAACTGATCGTCAAACGACGGCACCTGCTCCACCGAGTAACTTAGGGCAAACGCAATCGTACTGCCCACCGCTGGACTGGCCACATAGCTCGCAACTGGCAGCGTGCCGGCCCACATCTCTTTCCCCGTGCGGACTTCGTAACCCGCAATCTTCCCCGGCCCAATGACGGTAATCTCCTCTCCGCGCACGACTGGGGTGGAGTAGTTCAGCGCAAAGGGCGCCCTTTCTGTCCGCCACTTTTCGTGTCCCGTTCGCGAGTCAAAAGCGGCCATATAGGAGGCGCCAAACCCATCCAGAACCATGATGACCATGCCCCCGGCAAGCACCGGCGACGAGGCCATTCCCCACAAGCTTGAAAACGGGCCCAACGGCCGCCTCCACCGTTCCTTCCCCTGCCCGTTGAAGGAGATCAGCCCAAAATCGCCAAAAAACGCATAGACGTTCTCTCCGTCGGTGACCGGCGACGACGATGCTCCCGTGTTCAATGAGTGCTTCGTCTCCTTTCTCGACCGTTTGACGGCCCGCTCCCAGCGGAGCTTTCCCGTTTCCCGGTCGAGACAGATGACTACTAACTCATCTCCTCGCTCCCCTGTAATATACACGGCATCCCGAGTAAGTACAGGGGAGGATTTTCCTGCCGGGGCGGACTGCTTCCAAATCAAATTCTTTCCCGGCCCGAACTCCGCCGGGTAACCGCCGCCTTCGCCTATTCCCGCGCCGGCAGGACCGCGAAATCGTCCCCATTCCTCCCCGGAAGCCAAGGCTATGAATGATAAGAGGAGATATGCCCGCATCGAGCCAGTATACGATTGGCGGCTAGAAGAGAAGCGGAACGAATTCGGCCAGGTATTGGCGCCACATGGTGTAGGTGTGGGCGCCTTCGGTGGAGCGCCAGGTGTGTTTGATTTGGGCGGCTTCGAGTTTGGTGTGGAGATCGAGGGAGCGAGAGTAGATGAAGTCGTCTTTGCCGCAGGCGAACCAGATCAGGGGCGTGCTCTTTTTGAGGCCGTCGAATTTGGTCTGGATATCGGCAGGGACGGCGGCGGAAAAGGCCCCGATGGCGCTGAACTTATCGAGATGGTTCATGCCGATGGCGAGCGACTGGCCGCCACCCATGGAGAGGCCGGCGATGGCGGTTTTGGCCTTTGACGTTTCGACGCGGTATTTGGCGTTGACGTGCGGCATGACGTCTTCGAGGATGTACCTTTCGTAGGTCTCGACGTTTTTTGCTTGGATCTCTTTCGGCGAGCCGAAGGGGACGGCGTGGCCGAAGGGCATGACGACGATCATGGGGACGGCTTTTCTGCCGGCGATTAAGTTGTCGAGAATGAAGTTGGCGTGGCCGGCGAGGACCCAGCCGCCGGCGGTGTCGTTGGAGCCGTGGAAGAGGTAGAGGACGGGGTATTTCTTGTTCGATGCGGCGTAGCCGGGCGGGGTGTAGATCCAGAAGGACCGGGTTTCGCCATTGAGGACTTTGGATTTTTGATAGTTGATCTCGACGGTGCCGTGGGGGACGTCGCGCGGTTGCCATTCGTTCTGGCCTGTGCCGGGGACTTCGAGGAGGCTGGCGCTGGTGCGGGCGCGGAGTTTCATGCGCGGATTGATGGGGTCGGCGATGGTGAGGCCGTCGACGACGAAGTGGTAGATGTAGACGCTGGGGGGGAGGGGATTGGTTGTGAGGGACCAGACGCCGGTGGCGTCTTTGGTCATGGGGAGGGTTTTGCCGGTGGCCATCCAATCGCCGTAGAAGAGGACTTCTGCGGCTTTTGGGGCGGCGAGGCGGAAGGTGACGCGGCTATCTTGCGCGATTTCGGGGGAGACGATCGTCTGCTGGGCGTAGAGCGTGGCGCACGCGGCCAGGGCGAGGATTGTACGGGTCATCGGGTACCTATCGTATGCGATTCTTGGGCTTATGCGGTTGGCGCACGGAATCAGGCGGTGGGTGGGCGATTGCGGAGGGCCCGATAGACGGCGCCAGCGAGAAGAGCGCCGCCGAGGAGGAAACCGGTGGCTGGTTCGGGAACCTCTGGCGGGGCGGAGGCGGGGAGGAACGCAACTCCGTTGACATCGCGCGGGTTGGCCCGATAGATGGCATAGCCGTTGCTGATGCTGGTTTGGCGCACGACGAATTGGAAGTAGAGTCCGGCGTTGGTGGTGTTGCCGAAGTCAAAGGAATTGGAGGCTCCCTCCGCGTAGGGGCCGGAGCCAAGATTGCCGCCGAGGACTCCCATTGATGTCATGGATGCGAGGGAATTGCCATAAAATCCTTCGACCATGCTGACGCCGTTGCCGTGTTCGATGATCAACAACGACCGGACGATGGTGGGGAGATCGAACTGATAAGTCACGATGGCGCGATTGGGATCGGGAACGAAGGCAGCGATGTATTGGTGATCGTGCATGCTGAAATCGCTTGGATTGGTGGCGATCAACGGACTGACTATGTAACCGATACCGGAGCCGGTGCTGGTGCTGAGCGGGTAGGGCGGGACGGCAACGCTCCACTTGTTGTCAATGAGCGGATGGCTAATCGCATCCATGCTGTTGACGGGGATGGAAATGCCTGTGATTACGGAAGCGGAGAGGAGGGAGGCGCCGAGGAAGAAAGCGGCGATGGAGGGAAACGGGCGACCGGGAAACTTCATGAGGGGACATCTCCAGGTTAGTTATTGGGCAAAGGAATTGTAGCACCGTGGGGAGACTAGCGTGTGCGATTCTTGTGGGGTCATGAAATGGCTTGTTTTGTTGGTGGGGATGGGGCTTGCGGCGGAGAGCTTCCGGTTCACGGTGCAGGTTCCGGAGCGGGGTCCGGTGGAGGTGCCGGTGGAGGGGGCTGTTGTTGCGGTTCGGTATGGGGGAGCCGTTGTGCCGTCGCAGATTTCCGAGGGGCTGGAGGCTGGGGTGGCGGGGACGGTGATGTGGTTTGCGAAGGGGGCGGGGGAGTACACCGTTACTTATGAGAAGCGGCCGTATTTGCAGGTTCATCGGGAGCCGGTGGGGTTGGGCGATTCCCTGTTTTATAACCGGGCGGGCGGGTTCGATTCGTTGGGGATCGGGATGAAGAACGATCAGGTGCTGGCTATCGATTGGGACGGGGATGGGCGGACGGATTTGTTGCAGCGGAACATCTATTCGGCGACGTTTGGGGAACCTTGGTGGGGGTTGTATTTTTGGCGGAATATTGGGTCGGAGGAGAAGCCACGATTTGAGCGGGCGGTGCGGGTGCGAGCGGGCGGGGAGTGGCTGCAGGATTTTTATGCTTCCTATCAGCTGGTGGATTGGGATGGCGATGGGTTGATGGACGTTTTGTGTGGCGTGGGGGCGGGGAAGGAGCGGGGGCGGTTGAAGATGTTTCGGAATACGGGGGCGCGGGATGCTGTTGGGCTGCCGGTGTTGGCGGGGGGCGTGTTTCTGGGGCTGGATGGCGGGGCGGAGTTGACGTATGGGATGCGGCTGTTGGGGGATT
>CAMATG010000275.1 GCA_945860645.1 Candidatus Sulfopaludibacter sp. SbA3
CATACGCTCCCACCGGCTGTTCCCTTTGTGGGCGGTTTTCCTGCTGACTATCCCGGTGGGGTTGGGCGCGTGGAGTGTCTCGGCGGCGCGGTATTCGGACGCCCTGGCCGGCACTCCGCTGTTCGTCCTGTTCGCCTACGGCCTGGCCGTTGGGTACGCCAACCGCCAGACCATCCACGTCACCGCCGAAGGCGTAGGCAAAGCATTCGGCCCCTTGCCCTGCGGCGTCCAGCCGGAATGGGTGCCGCGCGACGAAATCGCCAAGGTCTACCTGCGCTACGTCTACGTATCGGCCAAGTCCGGTCGCGCGCCCTATTGGGCGGCAGGCATTGAGGACACCGGCGGGCGCTGGGTGGATCTGACGGACCCGTTGGCGCCGACGGACGCGGTGAAAGAATCGGCCCAGCAGATCGCGGCGATGCTGCGTTGGACCGAGCAGATCGAAGTCCTGCGCGGCATGCCTGCGGTGTACGACCGCAAAGCCCTGGCGCCGCTGCTGCTCTGGGGCGGGCTGATCGTCGCCGCCTTCGCCTGGGGCATCCTCCAAACACTGTAATCCCCACCAGACTCCCCCTAATCCCCAGCCTTCCCTGGTTACCCGGTACCAAGGGAAATCCGGGGGCGCCATCCTGTTGAATCTGCACCAAGGCGCGGCGATGTCCTGGGTGCCCCGTCACCCGCGGTCGCCGATGGCAACGGGAAGGGGCACCGGGAAATCCGAGGCGGCGTACAGCGGGTCGCCGACTGCGCCCTCGGACTTTTCCCAAATCACAGACTTTCCTGGTAGCCAGGCTCCCGGGGAAATCCGGGGGCGGAAATGGGGTGCGGAAAGGGATACGATGTAGCAAGGATGTCTATGCTCTCCCTCCGTCCTTCTTGGGCCCTTGCCGCAGGTGTGTCCGCAGCCATCGGAATCCTCGCGCAGCCCCCCGCGACCCGCGTTGACTTCGCTCGCGATGTGCAGCCCATCCTCACCGCCTCCTGCCAGGGTTGCCATGGACCGAAGGCCCAGATGGGACAGCTCCGGCTGGACGCCAAGGCCTCCGCGGCTCGTACCTTCAAGGCCGGACAGAGCGCGGAAAGCTCGCTCTACCAGCGCGTCGCCGGCACCTCCGACCAGGCCCGCATGCCGATGGGCGGCAAACCGCTCCCGGCCGAGCAGATAGCCATCATCAAACGCTGGATCGACGAGGGCGCCGAATGGCCGGACGCGATCGGCGCCAAAGGCGCGGAGATCAAGAAACACTGGGCATTCGTCGCGCCCGCCAAGTCCGCGCTGCCCGCGGTCAAAAACGCAGCATGGGCGAATGGCGCCATCGACCGTTTCGTCCTCGCTAAGCTCGAAACCGAGGGACTGAAGCCCTCCCCGGAAGCGGAGAAGGTAACCCTCCTCCGCCGCCTGCATCTGGACATCACCGGGCTGCCGCCAACGCCGGCCGAGGTGGACGCCTTCCTCGCCGACAAGACCCCGAAGGCCTATGAGAAACAGGTGGACCGTCTGCTGGCCTCCCCCCACTACGGGGAGCGCTGGGCGCGCCCCTGGCTCGACGCCGCCCGCTACGCCGACTCCGATGGCTACGAAAAGGATAAGTCCCGTGAGGTCTGGTTTTGGCGCGATTGGGTGATCAACGCGCTGAACAAGGACATGGGCTACGACCGGTTCCTGATCGAGCAGGTGGCCGGTGATCTGCTGCCGAATTCCACCCAGGAGCAGAAGGTGGCCACCGGGTTCCTGCGTAATTCGATGATCAACGAAGAAGGCGGCATCGACCCGGAGCAGTTCCGTATGGAGGCGATGTTCGACCGCATGGACGCGCTCGGCAAGTCGATGCTGGGCATCACCATTCAGTGCGCCCAGTGCCACAACCACAAGTACGACCCGCTTACCCAGGAAGAGTACTACAAGATCTTCGCGGTGCTGAACAACAGCCACGAAGCCAACGCCGCCGTCTACACCCCGGCCGAACAAAAGAAGCGCGCCGAGATCTTCAGCCGCATCCGCGAAATCGAGCAGGAGCTGCAGCACAAGTCGCCCGATTGGCAGGCGCGAATGGCGTCCTGGGAATCGCGGTTGAAGGCGAAGCAGGGGCGCTGGGAGGTGTTGCGGCCCGATATCGACGACATCGCCACCGGCGGGCAGAAGTACCTGCAGATGAAGGACGGCTCTGTAGTGGCGGGTGGCTACGCGCCCACCAAGTTCAAGCCGCAGTTCACGCTGCGGACGAAGATGCGGAACATCCGCGCCATCCGGCTGGAGCTGATGAACGACCCGAACCTGCCGATGAACGGGCCGGGCCGGTCGATCTACGGGACCAGCGCGCTGACCGAATTCGAGGTGCAGGCGACGCCGGCCGGGGCGAAGGACGCCAAGCCGGTCAAGGTGAAAATTGCCCGGGCGACGGCCGATGTGAATCCGCCGGAGACACAGATTCCCAGCACCTTCTGGGACAAGACGAGCAAGCGCCGGGTGACCGGGCCGATCGACTTCGCCATCGATGGCATTGAAGAGACCGCCTGGGGCATCGACGAAGGTCCGGGCCGCCGGAATCAGCCGCGACAAGCCGTGTTCGTGTTCGCCGAACCGGTGGACTTCCCGGAGGGCACGGTGTTGGAGGTGTTCCTGTCCCAGCGGCACGGCGGGTGGAACTCCGACGACAACATGAACTACAACTTGGGCCGGTTCCGGCTGTCGGCGACCGACGCGGCCGATGCCGAGGCGGTGCCAGCCCTGACGTTCGCGAGCTTCCGCGCGACGGTGCCGGAATGGCAGCAGGCCAATGACGAGATTGAGACGCTGTGGCGTCAGCACCCGGCGGGGACGACGCAGTTGGTGATGACCGAGCGCGAGGAGATGCGCGAGACGCACCTGCTGCTGCGCGGCGACTTCCTGAAGCCCGGCAAGACCGTCCAGGCCGGGCCGCCGGCGTTCCTGCACGCGGCGGCTAAGACGGAAGTGCCGATGGACCGGTTGGCCTTCGCCAAATGGATGGTGGACCGCCAGTCGCCGACCGTGGCGCGGAGCATGGTGAATCGGATTTGGCAGGCCTACTTCGGGACGGGCATTGTGGCCACGTCGGAGGACCTGGGCAAGCAGGCGGAGACGCCGTCGCACCCGGAGCTGCTGGACTGGCTGTCCGTGGACCTGATGGAGAACGGCTGGAGCCTGAAGAAGCTGCAGAAGACGATCGTGATGTCGAACACCTACCGGCAGAGCTCGCATGTGACCGAGGAACTGGTGGCGAAGGACCCGTACAACCGGCTGCTGGCGCGGGCGCCGCGGTTCCGCGTGGACGCCGAGCTGGTGCGCGACATTGCGCTGACGGCCAGCGGGCTGTTGAACGCCAAGGTGGGCGGGGCGAGCGTGTTCCCGCCGGCGCCGGAGTTCCTGTTCCAGCCTCCGACCAGCTACGGGCCGAAGAACTGGTATGAAGAGAAGGGTCCGAACCGGTACCGGCGCGGGCTGTACACGTTCCGGTTCCGGAGCGTGCCGTACCCGATGTTGCAGGCCTTCGACGCGCCGAACGGGGACATGAGCTGCGTGCGTCGCAGCCGGTCGAACACGCCGTTGCAGGCGTTGACGACTCTGAATGAGCCGCTGTTCCTGGAGACGGCGCGGGCGCTGGCGTTGAAGACGGTGCGCGAGGGCGGGCCGACCGATAAGGACCGCTTGCGGTTTGCGTTCCGGCGCGTGGTTTCGCGGGCGCCGTCGGACAAAGAGGCGGATATGTTGCTGACCTTGCTGGCCAAGCAGGTGGCGAAGAATCCGGCGAACGCCTGGGAACTGGCGGCGGACGATCCGGCGAATCCGCCGAAGTTGCCGGCTGGCATCACGCCGGGGCAGCTTGCCGGCTGGACGACGGTGAGCCGGGTGCTGTTGAACCTGGACGAAGCGATTACGAAAGAATAGGGAATGGCGGTATTGGCGCAGTTGCGTGGAAGGAGTACGGCGGATGGCCGATTGCTGTCGGCGCGCACGGGCGCGACTGCGGATTCGTTGGTCCGCGTACGGCATGAGTTCCGCGCGGATGGCGGCACGGCGGTCGGCCGGGACGGACGCGCGCCGGGACAGAGAGACCGGAATGGTGTGGACCTCGGACGGGGGCGGGTTGCGCTCGGTGCGGGCTTGAGCCTGGGCCCGGAGCGCGGTGGGGCGCTGCGCCGGGTGCGTCGTGTGTTCGGCGTGGATGGCGGCACGGCGGTCGGCGGACCGGATGGTTGCGCTGGTTGCGGGGTTGGGACGGTTGGCGTTTTGAGACGGAGTTGGCGTGCTGTCCGCGGGGCGGATGGCGGGGTTGGACCTCGGAGAGGCGTTTAGGAAAGAGTCAGTCATGCAGAACCTCATTGCTCGTAGATGGTTTATGGAGAAGTGCGGCGTCGGGATGGGCTCGCTGGCCCTTTCGTCGCTGCTGGGGGCGGCGACCGACCCGATGGCGCCCAAACAGCCTCATCACAAGCCGAAGGCGAAGAATGTCATCTACCTCTTTATGGCCGGAGGACCGAGCCACATCGAGATGTTCGATAACAAGCCGATGCTGGCTAAGTTCGACGGCACGCTGCCGCCGGCTGACTTACTGAAGGGCTATCGGGCCGCGTTCATTAATCCGAATTCCAAGTTACTCGGGCCTAAGTTCAAGTTCGCCAAGCACGGGCAGGCGGGGACCGAAATCAGCGAACTTCTGCCGCATACGGCGGGCATCGTCGACGACCTTTGTATTGTGAAGTCCATGGTGAGCGACGCGTTCAACCATGCGCCGGCGCAGCTGTTGATGAACACGGGCTCGATGCAGTTCGGGCGGCCGTCGATGGGCGCATGGAGCGTGTACGGTCTGGGCAATGAGTCGAAAGACCTCCCGGCTTTCGTGGTGTTTTCGAGCGGCGCCAAAGGGCCGAGCGGCGGCAGTTCGTGCTGGGGCTCGGGGTTCCTGCCTTCGGTGTACCAGGGCGTGCAGTTGCGGAACTCGGGCGACCCGGTGTTGTATTTGTCCAACCCACGCGGGGTGGATTCGGCGACGCAGCGAGAGTCGCTGGATACGATTCAGGCGATGAACCGGGAGCGACTGGCGACGACGGGCGATCCGGAGATTGCGACGCGGATCAATTCGTTTGAAATGGCCTACCGGATGCAGAGTTCGGCACCGGAGCTGATGGATTTATCGAAGGAGTCGAAGGCGACGTTGGACTCCTATGGCATTGAGCCGGGGAAGCCGAGCTTTGCCTATAACTGTTTGCTGGCACGGCGGCTGGTGGAGCGCGGCGTGCGGTTTGTGCAGCTCTATCACGAGGCCTGGGACCAGCATGGTTCGCTGGTGAGCGGGCTGAAGAAGAACTGTAAAGACACCGACCAGGCGTGTGCGGCGCTGGTGAAGGATTTGAAGCAGCGCGGGTTGCTGGAAGACACGCTGGTCATCTGGGGCGGCGAGTTTGGCCGGACTCCGATGGTGCAGGGCGGCAGCGACGGGCGCGATCATCATCCGAATGCGTTCACGATGTGGCTGGCCGGCGGCGGCGTGAAGCCGGGGACGGTGCTGGGTGAATCGGACGAGTTAGGGTTTAATGTTACGAAGGACAAGGTGCATGTGCATGACTTACATGCGACTTGTATGCACTTACTCGGCTTCGACCATTTAAAACTGACTTATCGGTTCCAGGGGCGCGATTACCGGCTGACGGACGTGCACGGGAACGTAGTGGAGAAGATGCTGGCTTAGTTAGAGCTCGCGGAGTTCGTCCCAGTCGAGTGCGTGGCCGAGGGCGCGTTTTACGGCGCGGTGGCGATTGACGGAGAGTGTCCCAATCTTTTCGGTGATTGAGGCCAGGGGCAGCGTGCGGATGTTGTCCATGTTGGCAACGCACGCCGACCTGAGGCCTTCGTCCCGGCCGAGCGGGACCTCTATCGGAATGTTGCGGACCGTATTGGTGACTTCGGCGACGACGACCTTGTTCATGTAGGCGTATGCCGATGTTCTCGACAGCAGGAGAACGGGGCGGCGTCCGGCGGGCAGAGGCAGCGTCGCCCACCAGATTTCGTATTGCTTCACGCGCCCTCAGGCCCCGGATTCCATTCGAGGGGATCGGACCAGTCATCCGCTTCGTCGGCGGAGTCTGGCTGGAGCCGATAGCCCTCGCGGATGCGATCGAATTCACTCCGATCGAGCGCAGATTTGATGGCCTGGCGGATGAACTCGGTGCGGGCCCGCTTTTTGGCGGGGGCGACCTGTTCGAGTTGGGCCATCGTTTCGTCGTCGAGCTGGACGAGAATGCTCTTCATATAGATGAGTATATAGAAGAACTTGCGGGTTAGCTGGATTCCTCGGTGGGTTCCGGCTGGGTCTGCGGGTTGGACTGCGGGACCTGATAGCAACGCAAGTCCTTTGTTTGCAATGATGGCTGGGTTACTTCCAACACTCTGGCCGCCTTCATGGCTCGAAGTTCGCGGAGAATCACGGCGCGGTTCGCAATCAGCGCATTGATGCGGCGCTGGATCATCTGTTGGGAGCCCTGCGGCGCACTGGCCTCCACTTCCACGATGGAGATGGCGGCGGCGGTACGAATGGGCGCGGTGATCCGCTGTTTCAGCCGCTCGATCGCGCCATTCGTATCGATGGTGGCGCTGAGGAGCAGCCGTTTGATGCGCCAGGTATAGTCGACAAGTTCCTCGACGAACTGTGCCTCGAACGTGTCACGAGGCGCCCAGTGGGCATAGGCGTCGTTCGTAAGCGCTTCGAAACTCGCCTGACTCTCGACGTCCAAGACGGTCGCCGATACGCGGTAGACACCGTGGGTGGTATTGGCGTCGGCAACGCGGCGACGGCCTTCTTCGGTTTTTGGGCCCTTGGACTTGGCTCCGTTCCGCCGAGAGATTTCGGCGCGTTCTTCTTTGGTCATACTTCTTCCTTTTCGTGTTTCGAAATAGAAAAGGCCCCGGGCTGCGGATGTTTCCGCGGCGCGGGGCCTCTACAATTTCACTCTAGCATGCGGCGTCAAGCGGTTTTTGGCTAAGTCTCTTTGTGTCAACGCGGGAAGGCTTGTGACTGGGTTTTCTGGAGGGGTGGTTTTTACGTTTTTCGATTTTTTTTGGGGGGGGGTGATCAAATTCAGGCGGGACCTTCGCTGAGTGGGGTGCAGGCGAGATGAGTGATCGCCGAACATCAAACACTTAGGAGAAACATTTTGAAGACCAATACGACTGCTCTGGTTGTCCGCACGGCTGTGAAGGCGGGCGCTTATAAGCTGCGTGGCAGCTTGCAGTAGGCTGCTCGCTCGTCGCGGTTCGGTTTGAGTTTTAACGGCTGGTTCGCTGCGGCGGGCTGGCCGTTTTGCTTTTTGGGCGTCGTAATTTTATTTTTCGGGGTGTGATCAAATTCGGGCCGGGGGTTCGCTGAGTGGGGTGCAGGCGAGATGAGTGATCGCCGAACATCAAATACTGAGGAGAATTGCTTTGAACACCGACAGCAAATTCTCCGCGGCAAGATCCCCGGGGAACTGACACGGAGAGCTCCGTTGCGTCAATATCACGGCCCGCCGCGTCGGGTCTCACAACCGAAATTGCCGCGCGATCCGTTTTGTTCCCTTATTTCAGCCGCTTTCTCGCCACGGTCTTAACTCCCTGGTCAGGGCAGTGGCGGCCCGCGTACTCTCCTAATCGGGATAGTTACGAGTCCTACTGCGACTCCCAGGTGTCACCATTGCCTTGAGCAAGAGACTGGGAATCAGGCGATCTAGTGGACTTGGTAGACCGTTTGCTCAGCTGGCCCTGGCCACTTCCGACCATTTCTGGCGATCACATCCGGCGGTGCTGCCCGCTTCTTGCCCGCCATAATCCGTCGACGATTCCCCGGGCGTCAACTCCGCTCGAAAAATCCCCACCCCAATATCAAAAGTATCAGCTAACGCGTCCGCCAGCGAAAGCGGAGCCCTG
>CAMATG010000276.1 GCA_945860645.1 Candidatus Sulfopaludibacter sp. SbA3
GGTGAGGTGACGGCGGCGGGGCTGCAGATGAACGTCGATGTGGGGATTCAGTATTTGGAGGCGTGGCTGAATGGGAACGGGTGCGTGCCGATTTACAACCTGATGGAGGACGCGGCGACGGCGGAGATTTCGCGGTCGCAGGTTTGGCAATGGGTGAAGCACGGGGTGGTGCTGACGGATGGGCGGCGCGTGACGGCGGAGCTGGTGCGGGCGGCGATTGATTCGGAACTGGCGGCGAAACCGGGGACGCCGGCGAAGAAGCGGGCGGCGGAGATCTTCGCGGATATGATGACGCGGGAGGATTTCCAGGAGTTTTTGACGACCGCGGCGTATCAGGATATTGATTAGAGGGCTTGTCGGCGGGCGGCTTCGATGGCGGCTACGTCGATCTTGGACATTTTCATCATGGCCTGGAAGGCGCGTTGGGATTCGACGCCGCCGGCGGAGAGGGCGGCGGTTAGGGCGCGGGGGGTGATCTGCCAGGAGATGCCCCAGCGGTCCTTGTACCAGCCGCAGTTGCTTTCCTTGCCTCCGTTGCCGACGATGGCGTTCCAGTAGCGATCGGTCTCATCCTGATCCTCCGTGGAGATTTGGAAGGAGAAGGCTTCGCTGTGTTTGAACGCGGGGCCGCCGTTGAGGCCGAGACAGGGGATGCCGAGGACGGTGAAGGACACCGTCAGCACGTCGCCCTTCTTGCCCCCGGGATAGTCGGCGGGGGCGCGGTGGACGGCGGTGATGGCGCTATCGGGGAAGGTGGCGGCGTAGAACTGGGCGGCCTCGTGGGCCTCCGTTTCGTACCAAAGGCAGATGGTGTTTTTGTGCGCCATTTATTTCTCGAATCCACGGATGTAGGGACGGACTGGCGGGCGGGGGCCGGTTTCAAATTGCGAGCCGCGGGTGGTGCGGTAGGCGATGTTCATGAAGGGCGTTTCGACGCGGCGGCCCACGGCGGAGTAGCGGCCGTCCTCCCAGTTGGACTCCATGTTGTAGGACACGATGCCGGTGGAGAGGAGGAGGCGCTCGGCGTTGACGGGTTCCTTGCGGGTGAGCATCATCTCGACGATCCAATGTTCAAAGGCATTGGCGGCGTGGTACTGGGCGAAGGGGGCGGGCCAGCCGAGCATGGAGGTGAGGAAGGGATCCTTGCGGCCAACGATCTCGGCGGCGTAGGTCCAGCCGACGTCGTTGATGGCGTAGACGGCGCCTTTGGTGCCGTCGCGGTACTCGATGATGGTGACGCCGGGCTCACGGACCGTTGCCTGGAAGTGGCCGGGTTTGAAGTTGAAGCTGGTGCGGATGTTGTCGAGGAGATTGGCGGCCCAGGGATTTTGGTCGGTCCATTTCCAGACGTCGGGGCCGTGGATGCACTGGACGGATTGAACGCCGGATTCGCCGCCCTTGCGGCGTTCGACGAAGGACTGGAGGACGTCGATGGCGTGGAAGATGCCGCCTTCTTCGCGGCCGGCGCTGCCGACGACGGAGGCTTTGACGGGCGTATCGATGTCGAGATCGATTTCGGGCTTGCGGAAGTAGAAGGGGATGGAGGATCCGCCGAACAGGGGGAAGTTGAGCTCGCGGGATTTGTCGAACATCCACTTGGCTTCGTTCCAACTGGTGGAGAGGTGTTTGTCGTTGAAAACGGGGACGGAGCGCTTACTTTGTTCGAAAACGCGGATGATTTGCTGGTAGAGCCACCAGCGGGGGTAGTAGGTCTGGCCGGTGAGAGTGGTGTGATAGATGCCGTGTTCGCCGACGAGGACAACGCCATCGACGGCGAGTTCGTTGCCGCCGAGGGTGAGGGCTTCGCGGACGGTTTTGAAGATAGGGATGCCTTTGGCTTTGCAGACCTTCTGGCCGAGGCCGCTTTCGGGGAGCTGGTGGATATAGGTGGAGACGACGTCGACGCGGGAGGGGGTGTGGGCGCCTTTCCACCAGTAGCCGTCGATTAGCTTGGTGATGATCCAATCGGCGTGGGAGCTGGGGGCGGCCCAGTAGGTGACGATGCAGGCGATGCGGGGGCGCTTTTGCTGGGCTGTTGCCAGGGGAGCGGCGGCGAGGGTGGCGAGCATTCCGCGGCGGGTGGGGAGATTGGTTTCATGCATGGGGGGGTCTTTAGATGGATGGATTGAGTTTAACGCCGCGGGGGAGTTGCGTGACAACGGAGCGATTTTGCAACGGCATTTTGTGACCGGTCCAACGCGATGAATCGAATGCAGGAATGGGCCGCCGCGATGTACGAGAGGAGAGTCTATCCGCTCCACGCCTGTGTTCCTGGGATCGGTATGCCAGTTGGCGACGTCTCATCGGATTGAGTCCGAGAGTAGGGGCGGGTGCCTTTCCCGACGGACTGGGCCAATCAGCAAGGAGGCGCCCAGCTACGCCGTGCAGCACCCGGACATTCCGTCTCTAGCGCTTGTCCACCGAGTGCATGCTGTCTGTTGCCCCCATCAGTAAAGCTGCTCTCCGCTCTGCCCTGTTGCCGATGTCGTTCCCGCGTCTGTCCGAAAACGAGTCGAGCACACCGAACCGACACCCGCCTACGCTTCGAGACTGACTCGTCGCATACGCCTTCGGCTTGCATTTGGCCTGCGAAGGTGATAAGGTCTGCGCTGTTCGTTACGTCGTATTAACTGGAGAAACTCATGCTGATGCGAAATCGGATGGCCCTCTTGTTGCTGACAATCGCGGCCAGTTTACTTCCCGTCGCGGCACAAACGTTTGGAGAGATAACTGGCACGATTACGGATTCAACGGGCGCGGCAGCGGCAGGAGCAAGCGTTACGCTGTTGAATACGGCCACGAGCCAGGCGCGCAAGGTGGAAACGAATGAGGCCGGGAACTACACGATTCCGTTCGTGTCGCCGGGTGTGTATGAAGTGCGGGTGCAGAGGGACGGATTCAAATCCGTGACCCGCCCCGACGTCCGGGTACAAGTGGCCGACTCGGTGCGGGTGAACTTCACGATCGAAGTGGGCAACGTAACGGAATCGATTGAGGTGCGGGGCGGAGCGCCGCTACTTTCGGCGGATAACGCGTCGGTTGGCACGGTCATCGACAACCGGCGCATCGTGGAATTGCCGCTGAACGGCCGGAACTATCTGCAGATGGTCGCGCTGAGCCCGAACGTCTCCGCTGAGCAAGGCGCGGGCGGCGAGGCGGCGGCACGCAAGGGAGGAACGCGAACGGAGAAATCGATTTCCGTTGCCGGTTCCAGGAATCAGTTCAATCACTATACCCTTGACGGCCTTGAGAACACCGACATGAGCTATAACCTCTACGCGCTCCAACCTTCGATCGACGCACTGCAGGAGTTCAAGATCGAGACCGGCGTGTATTCGGCCGAGTTCGGCCGGGGGGCGGTACAGATTAACGTTGCGACTAAGGCGGGAACCAACGACTACCATGGGTCGGCATTCGCGTTTGTCCGTAACGACAATTTCGATGCGAAGGAGTATCGTCAAGTGGGCACCAAGAACCCGTTCGTGCGCAATCAATTCGGATTCGCGCTAACGGGCCGGCTGATTCGGGACAAGCTCTTTTTCATGTCGAACTTTGAGTCCCTTCGCGAGACCAAGACGCTGCAAGGGTTGTCCAACGTCGCACCGGACCGGATGCGCGCCGGAGATTTTTCGGCCTCCGGACGGAGTATTTTTGATCCGGCCACGCGAACCTTCACGACGGACGCCGCAGGAAATCCGCGCGCTGTGGCTGCAGTGCCCTATCCCAACGGCGTGATCCCATCGAACCGCTTCAACCCGATTGCCCTGAAGCTGCTGGAGTTCTATCCCAAGGCGCAGCGTCCCGGGGACGACATTCTGGGCAACCACACGCGGCAGCGGGAACGGCCGATCACCTGGGAGCAGTTCAACCAGCGGCTGGACTATCTGCAAAACATCCGGTCCACCTGGTTCGGCCGGTTCAGTTGGAGCGATGAGGACTTCAAGGATATCGCTTCGTTCGAGGATCAAGAGGCCAACATCCTGACGAAAACCAATCAGGTCCTGCTGAGCAACATCCGCACGATTAGCCCAACGATTGTGAACGAATTCCGGTCCGGCTGGACACAGTTCAACAACGACCAGCGGCGCTTCTACGCGTTCAAGCGGGATGTGACCAAGGAGCTTGGCATCATTGGATTGCAGTCGCCGGTCGAGCTCTCCTACGGCACGCCGTCTATCGGATTGGGGCTGGGGCTGACTGGCTTCGGCGAACAGGGGAACGGCCCCTTTGTCGGACGCACTTCGATATTCCAATGGATGGACAACATGAGCGTGATTCGGGGGAATCACTCCTTGCGGTTTGGCGGTGAGTTGCGCCGCGACCGTTATAACGAAACCGGAAACGCGTTCACGCGCGGCAGTTTTGGGTTTAGCGGCAACGCAACACAGAATCCGGCCCAACGCGGTGTCACCGGTCATCCCTTCGCCGATTATCTGATCGGCGAAACCTCTTCGCCAACCCGAGCGAGAGCATTTTCGAACGGTCTATTTCGCGCCACTGTGTTCTCACTCTATTTTCAGGACACCTGGAAAATTACGCCCAAGCTGACCGCCGAACTGGGCCTCCGCTACGAAAACACACCGACCTACCACGACAAGTATCGCGGCCTGATAAACGTCTACGTCTACGACTCCGGTGTCCACGACGGAAAGCTGGTACCAGGGGCCCGAGTGCCGCTACTATTCCGGAACGGTAAAGGTGACTTCCATGAAGGATTGCCGTTCCGCTTTCATGACGGCATTCCCACCGCGTCGGGCGACGACATTGCCGGGCGTGAAACGGTGCGCCGCGACAACAACGATTTCGCCCCGCGCGTGAGCTTCGCCTATCGCCCATCCGACAAATGGACTGTGCGAACGGGTTTCGGCATGTTCTATGTGCAGGACATTGTGGAAGCGCGATTCGACCTGACGCGCAATGTCGGAGGCCGTTCGCAATTCACCGCGGACGCAGAGCGTCCCAACGCAAACCTGAGCAACCCATGGCTGAATGAAGGCGGACGATGCACGGGCTGGAGCGGCCCGTGTCAGGGTCCAACGTTTACGCTGGCTAACAACACGAATCGCCGGACACCATACCTTCTGCAGTGGGTATTCAACGTACAACGGCAGTTAGGCGCCGATACGGTGCTGGAGGCTGGGTATATCGGCAATGGCGGGCACAAGCTGGAATTGCTGCGCGTCTGGAATCAGCCGGTGTTACGGACGGGGCCGAATGACGCGCGAACGCTGCTGCAACGGTCGCCGTTTCCGGCCTACGGCTTGATTCAGACTCTGGATAATCATGGCAACTCCGGCTACGATGGCCTCGGATTGAAGGCTACTCGCCGTTTTGCGAAGGGCCTTACGTATCTGGCGGGGTTCACGTGGTCAAAGGCAATGGACCAGGGCAGTTCGGTTCGGAACAATACCGGCGAGAACCAGTTTGCGACGGACAACTACAACCTGAAGCGGGAGCATGCGCTGTCGCAGTTCCACAACGGACACCGGTTTGTGAGTTCGGTGCTGTATGAATTGCCCTTCGGGAAGGGCAAGCGATTTATCAACACCGGGGGCGTACCGGACAAGCTGCTCGGCGGCTGGCAATTGGGTACAATCCTGACGCTTTCCGACGGTACTCCGATCAACGTCGGGCAGATCGGCGACCCGCTACAGATCGGCACGCCGAACGTTCCGGATGCGACGGGCATCAGTCCGATCCCCACGAACCGGTCGCCTGACAAGTTTTGGGAGATCGCCGCTTTCGATGCTTCCAACCCAGAGCTGCTCTATCGGTTCGGGAACACGGGGAGGAATCTACTGACCACGCCGGGGCTGAAGCAGTGGGACTTCTCGTTGACGAAGACGACACGGATCCGCGAGGGACATTCGTTCGAATTTCGATTTGAGGCATTCAACTTCCCCAATCATCCGAACTTCAACGCTCCGGCCAATAACCCACAACAGCCGGCGACGTTCGGACGCATAAACACGGCGCGGACGATGCGCGAGATGCAGTTCGGGTTCCGGTACACATTCTGATGAGATCGGCGCCGGGAGGGGCACGTCCAGTGATGCATTCGAGACGTTTGCTTTTTCGGGCCGCGGCGGACAGTGCGTTGTTTGTCTGCTCTCTACAAGCTGACGTAGATCGACGACCCAACGTTGGAACGTAGTTGTGGTCTTACGGGCGCGGCTCTGCACCTCACTTCACCTGCCGGCTCAAAGCAGCGCCGGTACAATTTTCCAGGACGCTGCTTCCGAAGCGATTCCCGGCGCTATCATTCACGCTTTGAACATCGCTGGCAGCGTTCCACGGGTAGCAAGTGAGCCATTCGACGGGGAGCAGAGGACGGACCGTCGTTCGGGGCGCGATGAAGATGGACGTGCTCGATGGGTTGCCGCTAGGCGTACACTTCCATGAGGAGTTCCTTGGGCTCGCGGGCGTTGGCGATGCCGGGGGATGAACACGCGGTGACGACGAAGACCACATTTTCCAGAGCGCGGAGGATGACGTAGTCGCCGGGCTTGGCGTCGGGTTCGCGGACTTCGATGCGACCGTCGAGATCGATGACCGGCGAGTTCTGGAAGATGTTGTGGGGATGGACGATCTCCGGGTGGGGCGGGACGGGAAAGTTGATGGCTCGCAGGGCCGCGGTCATGTTGTCGCGGCAGTTGGGGATGCTGGCGAGGCGGCCGGGCTTCTGGCCGCCGGAGCAGGCGGGGTAGAAGAGATCGTTGCGGCCGGAGGTGTCTTCTTCGAGGAACAACAGCGGGTTGCTGTCGTTGCTGATCATCGGCATGCCAGTTTTGAGGTAGACGTTGCGGTTCCAGGTCATGGTGTAGGTGGGCGCGATGAACTCGTCGGGAGAGTGGCCGGCGAAGGCGAAGAGGTCGCCGATTTGCTTGCCGCGGGGGTTGATGATTTTGAGGCGCTGGCCGCGCTCCATGATGACGCCGCGGCCGGATTGTTTGGGGATCGGAATGGTGGTGATGAGCTTCTGATCTTTGGAGGCGATGGTGGCGGGCGGGATGGGACGCCGGGATTGTGCTTTGTCTGTCACGGTATCTCCTTGATTAGGGAATACTCTGGCGACAGGGCAGAGAGGGAGTTCAGAGGTTAGCATAGCCGGGGCGGTCCGGGACGCGAAGGGCGCCGTAAAAGGGCTACGTGAGACGCGTTCCACTTGCCGTCCCCCTCGCCCGTCATATATGATTTTCTGAACATTTCGCTTCCGGACGGGGCTGATGAGACATTAAGAAGCTCACAGTATCAACGGGTGTCAGGGCTCGTTCGTCAAGGATCGGGGTGTGTCTGATCTTCACAATCTGAGGTAAATAGATGACCCAACGTTGGAACGCAGCTGTGGTCTTATGGGCGCTACTCTGCACCCCACTCCACCTGCTGGCGCAGAGCGGCGCCGGCACCATTCAAGGGACCGTGCAGGACGCTACGTCCGCGGCAATCCCCGGGGCAATCATTCAATCTTTGAACACCGCTACGGGTGTATCGAATGAAACGACGTCGAACGCGGGGGGCTTCTTCGCGCTGAAGGGTCTTTTAGCCGGTTCTTACCGGTTAACGGTCTCCGCGCCGGGCATGAAAAAGTCGGAAAGCACGATCAGCTTGCAGAACGGCCAGGTGCTGGTCTACAACCCGCAGCTGTCGGTCGGCGAGGTTTCGGAAAAGGTGACGGTGAGTGGGGAGACGATCCAGCTGGCGACCTACGACAGCGGCACGGTGAATACGCAGCTGGATGCGGCGCGGATCGCGCAACTTCCTCAGAACGGACGGAACGTGCTGGGGTTGGCCCAGAACACGGTACCTGGTATGGAAGGCGGCGGCACGCGAGTCAATGGGCTGATGGGCGAAGCGATGGAGTATTCGCAGGACGGCGCC
>CAMATG010000277.1 GCA_945860645.1 Candidatus Sulfopaludibacter sp. SbA3
GGGATCACCGGCGAGGGTGAGCGCGCCTTCGAGGAGTTCGCGGATGCGGTAGGCGCCGTTGCGTTTGACGTAGGCGCGGATGAGGGTGTCGACGTTGTCGCGGATTTCGGTGTTGAGCCCGGCGGTGCCGGCTTCGCGCATTATGCGAGCGGTCTCCATCCAGAACCACTCCTGGACGCGGCGGTTGTCCTGCCACCAGCGGAGTTCGTCGACGGCACGGCGATAGAGCTGCGCCTTTTCGGGTTTCGACTGGGCGAGGGCGGCGAGGCGGGCGTAGGCGATGGGCTGGTGTTCATCGAGGATGAGGGCGGTTTTGTAGGCCTGTTCGGCGGTCGCGCCGCTGGACTCTTCGCCGAGGTCGAGATAGGCGCTGGCGCTGTTGGCACGGCGCTCGACTAACGCGGCGAGATAGTGGGGGGAGTTGCTGTCCTGGGCGAGTTGGAGCCAGGCGCCGTAGCGGCCGGCGTAGTAGAACCAGAGGTCGCCGGCGAGGGTGGCATCGCGGTTGCCGGCGAGGGCGAGCCTGTCACCGATGCGTTCGGGGCCGATGGAATCGATGAAAGCTTTGCGGACGGCGGGGGAGTTTTCACCGAAGTAAAGACCGGTAATGGCGCGGGCGGCGTTTTGCCAGAGGGGGGAGCGGCGGTTGGAGATGGCCTGGGTGACGATGGGGGCCTTGCCGGTGCGGAGGGCGTAGTTGGCAAGGCTATCCATGAAGGCGGCGTCTTGCGTTTGGCGGGCGTTCAGGGTGGCCGGGGCGCGGCGGGTGTTGAGTTCGAAGAGGCGGTCGCGTTCGTCTTCGCCGATTGCGCCGGCGGCCTGGAGGGTGCCGAGGATGCGAAGTTCGCCGGCGTCGTCCCCGGCGGCGAAGTAGGCCTGACGGGCACGGCGGAGGAGGCCGGTTTTCTCTTCGGCATTGGGGAGGACGCGATGGTAGGCCTCGACTTGGCGGCCGAGTTCGGCGAACTGCTGGCGCTGGGTTTGGAGGCGGGTGAGTTCTTCGAGGAAGGCGTTGGCGACGTCCGTTCCGGGGGCGGCCATCATGGCTTGCGCGTAGGTTTTGGCGGCGAGATCGGCAAGGCCTGCCTGGAGGGCGGCGGCGGCTACGGTATCGGCGCCGGCGGTGGCGCGCTGGGCTTCGAGCCAAGTGGCGAAGCGCTGCTTTTCTTCGGGAGTGTAGAGATTGCCGGCGTTCATGGCGGCATCCGTCAGCCAGAGGCGGCGGAACGAGCGCTGGCGGTCCGGGGTGAGGCGGGCGGTGACGGCGCTGAGCGTGGGGACGATGGTGTCGTACTGGCGGAGGCGGGTGGCGGCGCGGGCGTAGAGGGCGCCGGCGAGTTCGACATCGGTGGCGGTGGGGAGCGCCTTCTGGACTTCCGCGCGGGCCTGTTCGGTGAGGCCGAGTTCCATGAGGCGGGAGGCGACGGCGAGCGCGTTATTGGGGGAGGGCGTGCGGTTATCGATATAGGCTTCGCGGAGCCATTTGACGCACTCGTCATTCTTACCCTGGCGGGCCAGGACGCGGGCGCCTTCTTCGAGCCACGCGGCGTTTTTGAAGCTGATTTCGAAGAGTTTGCGGTAGCTCGCGATGGCTTTGTCGAACTGGGAGAGGCGCTCTTCGAGTTTGGCGCGGCTGGTGAGGAGATCGACGCGTTCGGGGCGGAGGGCGACGGCGCGGCCCCAGGCGGCGAGGGCGGCGTTGAAATCGCCGAACTCGTTTTCGAGGCGAGCGCGGACGATGGGCCAGCGGGCGTCGCGGGGGGAATCGGTTTCGGCCTTGGCGAAGTAGGCGGTGATGCGTTCGCGCTGGCCGCTACTTGCCGCGAAGCGGGCGGCTTCGCGTTGGAGGACTTCGTCTTCGGAGAACTGTTTGAGGAGTTCGATGTATTGATCGGCGGCGCCGGTGTTGTCGTTCAGGCGGATGAGGGCGGGCATCCAGGCGCGGCGGAGGCCAGCGGTGGGGCGGTTGGCCTTTTGGAACGTCGCCAGGGTGTCTTTGTAGAAGGTGCTGAGGGCTGCGTCGTCCTTGGCGCGGGAGAAGGCGTCCGCTTTTAGCGCGATGACTTGTTCGTCAAGTGGGTTGGCGGTTAAGAGCGGCGCGGCTTCGCGGTGGGCGCGGGCGTAGTCGCCCGAGTCGGAGAGTTTGCGGATGGCTTCGAGGCGGAAGCTGCGCTGGAGTTCGGGGTAGGCGCTATTGGCCGAAGTAAGGAGGATATCGGCGGCGCGGGATTTGGAACCGGAACGCCAGTGGTAGTTGACGGCGGTGCGAATGGCGCCGATGGAGCGCGGGTTTTCGCGGAGGAGAGTGTCGGCAAACTGGGCGGCGGTGGGTTGGGCGTTGGCGGTTTCTTCGAAGCGGATGCGCTCGGAGAGGAGGGCCATTTTGTTGGCCGGTTCGGTGGCGAGGGCGAATTGACGATCGAGAACGCGGCGTTCGACATTGGCGAGGCCGGAGCGCTGGGCGTGCTGGCGAATGTCGGAGAGGAGATCGGCGTCGGCGTTGGCGACGGTTTGGGTGAGCAGCGTTTCGAGATCCTGTTTGCGGGACTGCGATTCGAGGAGGGCCACGCGAAGGGCCAGGGTTTTGGCGTTGTTGCCGGCGGAGGTCAGGGCCGCTTCGAGGGGCTGGCGCCAGGCGGGGCGGGTGGCGATTTTGATGAGCCGCTGGCGGGAGTTGGACTGGTCGCCTTCTTCGGCGGCGCCGGCGACGTATTCGCGGGCAGCGGCGGCGAGATCGCCTTGGTTTTCGCGGATGGCGGCTAGTTCGAAAGCGAACAAACGGGGATTGTTGAGCTTGCGGCGGCCTTCGTCGATGCGGGCGATGGCTTCGTTGTACTGGTAGTAATCCCAGTGGAGCGTGGCGGTTTCGAGGTAGTTGGCGGGGCGGCCGGGGGCGAGGGCGATGATCTTGTTCCAGTAGGCGCCGGCGCGCTCGTAGCGTTCCTGTTCGGCCTGCATTTCGCCGAGGCGGGTGAGGATGGCGGTGTTGGTGGGGTGGGCTTGGGAGAGTGTCTCTTCAAGCTGGATGGCGGTATCGAGCTGGTTGAGCGAGCGATGGACGGCGGCGGCGCGAGTGACGAGAGAGGCGTCGGCCGGGAAGTCGGCGGCGACCTTCTTCAGCAGGGGCGCGGCGGTTTCGAAGTGGCTCTTCCAGAGTTCGCCTTCGGCGAAGAATAGGGCGGCGGTTTGGTTCGTTCCTGTTTGGGGTTGGAGGGCGGTGAGTTCGGCGTCCAGCTTGTTGTTTCGGGCGAGGTATTCGAAGAAGCGGGTGCGGAGAGTTTCGTCGAAGATCCAGTTGGCGCGGAGGAGGCGTTCCCATTCGACGGGGTCGGCTGTGGCGCGGTTTCCGTAGGCGGAGAGGAGGTTTTTGACGAAGGGGATGTGGTGGGGGAAACGGCGATAGGCGTAGAGGTTGACCTGACGGTAGAGGACGGGGTCGAGCGCGCCTTGCTGGCTGGCGGCGTTGAGATAGGCTTCGAGTTCGGTGCCAGAGAAGGCGGCGGCGACGTCGCGGGTGAAGGCGTCGAACTGGGCCGTCATCTTCTGGCGGAGGAAGAAGCGGGCGAGCTTGTGGGACCACGATTTATCGGGGAATTGCTGGATGGCGCGGCGGTAGGTAGCTTCCACTTCGCCGGTGATTTTGTTCTGTTCGAGGAAGGCGGCGAGGCGTTCGTAGAGGCCGGGATCGTTGGGGTTGCGATCGATCTCGCGGCGGTAGAGGGCCATGGCGAGGGCGGGCTGGCGAGAGGCGACGAGGCGGGCGATGTAGCGATCGAGCACGCGCGGGTATTCGGGGTTGCGCGGGGTGCCTGCGGATTCGCCGATGGGGACGCGGCCGGCCTTGGCGCCGAGCTCGTTCAGGAGTGCGTCGTAGAGGGCGAATTCGGGCTGGGTTTGATTGAGGCGGGCGTGGGCGTCCGCAGTGAGCAGCGCGATGCGGGGGCGTTCGGGGGCATTGGGGAAGGCGGCGAGGAAGGCGGTGCCGAGGCGGGCGACGCGATCCGATTCGGCGTGGAGCGACGAAGCTTCGATGACCTGGGCGTGGAGGGCGGAGCGGCGGGGGGATTGGGCGAAGCGCGTGTCGAAGATTTTGAGCAGTTCGGCGGCGGCGGCACGGTGGAAGTAGGGGACGGCTTTGCGTTCCTGATCGCTCAAGTGGTCCGACGGGTTTTGGCCGTTGAGGATGAGCGAGACGATGCCGTTCCAGAAGCCGGGGTTGGTATCGAGCGTGGCGATGTCGCGGTAGAAGGAGAGATCGCCGCCGCCGAAGCGAAAGGGCTGGGCGGCTTGCTGGACGAGGAGGTTGATGAGTTCGGCGAGGCCGCGTTCGCTGGCAGCGGCGTCTGTCGACGTATAGGCGGCGTGGTAGCGGCGGGCGGCTTCTTCGGGGCTTTGGACGGTGTTGTAGTAGCCGGCGATCAGCAGGTTTTCGGCGGGGGTCCAGCGGCCGTTGCGGGCTTTGTTGAGATCGTGGAGGACGCGTTGAGCGCTGGCGTTGTCGCCACTAAGGCGGTAGTGGTGGAAGAGGCGGGAGGCTGGATCGATGGCCGACGGGTCGGCGGTTTGGCGCTGGCGGGCGGTGGCGGTGAAGCGGCGGCGGGCTTCGGATTGATCGAGGAGTTGGAAGTAGTCGCTCAGGAGCGCGTCGGACCAATCGGGACGGTAGGCGCGGTCATAGAGGGCGATGGCGCCGGCGGCTCCGTTGCGGCCGCGCTCAATGGTGGCGCGGGTTTGGAGGGGCCAGGATTCGTCGTCGGGGAATTTGGCTTGGTAGCGGGCGAGGAGGGATTCGAGGTCGTTCCAACGCTTTTGCGTGGTGAGGAAGTGGGCGAAGCGGGTATAGGTTTGGGGCTCGTTGGGGAAGCGGGCTTCGCGGGCGCGGAGGACGTCGAGGGCGCGGTCGTCGGAGAGGAGGTGATCGGGAATGAGGGAGGCCGCGCGTTCGAGGGCGAGCCAGGCTTGCTGGGCGGTGACGGGGCGATAGATTTCGGCGCCGGTGGCGGGGAGTTTGGCGGCTTCGAGGAGGGCGGCGAGTTCCTTTTCGGGCTCGGCGCGGCGGTGGTGGAAGTCGGCTTTGTCGATCCAGGCTTGGGCGCGGTTGGGGGCGATTTGGGTGAACTTGGCCCAATCGGCTTCGGCGGCGGGGAAATCGAGTTGGGCTTCAGCTTCGCGGGCGCGGAGGTAGTACAGCTGGGCGTCGGCGGGGGCCTGCTGGATCTGCTGGGAGAGGGCGGGGCGGGTTTCCTTGGGTGGCTTGCGCCAGGCGAGGCTGTTCGTTCCGAAGGTGACGGTGGAGTAGAAGATCTCTTCGAGTTTGGTGCGAACTTCGATTGTCGAGATCCAGCTGGGGAGGTCCGCGGTGAGCGTGGCGGCGAGCCCGACGGCGATGAAGAGCTTACGGGAGAACATTGATTTGCACCTCTTCTGCGCCGATATTGTGGGCCATGTCTTCTGCCGTGACGGTGAGGGTGTAGCGGCCAGGGGCGATGTCGCGTGGGAGTGTGAAGCGGGCGGTGTTGGCGAGCGACTTGGGATCCCAGCGGAGGGTGACCGGGGGGACGCCGTACATGCGGGCGGTGACGGTGCGCGTGGTTGCTGACGCGGAGGCCCGGAGTTCGACGGCGTCGCCAGCGTGGTAAGAGGCTTTATCCATGCGGGTGCGGACGATGGGTGGTTTGCTGGCGATGACGAACGTCCGGGTTTCCTTATAGGTATGGCCGTTGCGATCGCGCAGGAGGAGGTTGACGGCGTGGGTGCCGTCGGGCATGTCGACGGGGGCGAGGAAGCGGGTTTGCCAGATGTCTTCGCCGGGGAGGAATTTGAGGGGTTTGACGAGGCCGAAGGGGAAGACGGCGACCACGGAGGAGATGAGTTTATCGGTGCGGACGCGGAGGACGGGATCGCCCGGGCGGATGAGGCGCGGGCGGAGGAGGGCGCGGGGCGCGGCGAGGAAGGAGGTGTAGGGGGTGACGAATTTGTACTTGCGGGAGAGGCGGATGATCTCGTCAATGGTCGCGCGGTCTTCGCCGTCGCGTTCGATCTTTTCGAGCAGCGCGTCGACGCGGGCTTTGGCCCAGGTGCGCGGGAGTTGGGGATGCGCGGTTTCGCTGGCCGGGAGGGCGACGTTGAGTTGGGCGGCGCCGGTGCGGAAATTGGTACGCGTGGGCTGTTTGTAGCGGCCAACCCAGGCGGCTTCGGAGCCGGAATACGTCTGCTCCTGAAGCGGGTAGACGTCGGCGAGATTGGCGTCGGTTGCGAGCGCGAGGCCTGCGGCCGGGCGGCGCTGGAGTTTGGAGAGGAAGGCGTTCAGCTTGAAGTCTGGCGTTTCGGTGGAGTTGATGGTTTCGAGTAGACCATCGTTGCGGGCGAGGGCGCGGAGGAGGTTGACGTTGGCGTCGTCACCAACGGCAAAGACGAAGGTGCGGGGCTTCTTCGACGCGGCCCATTTGGCGGCGTAAGCGGCGGCGATTTTGCCGCTGCGGATTTCGCCATCGGAGGCGCCGCCATCGGTGAAGAGGACGAGGGCGGCGTTATCGGTATTGATGGCGGCGAGGGCGGCATCGAGCGCGGCGGAGAGATTGGTGGCGCCGCGGAGGGGTTGTTCCTTAAGCCAGGCGAGGGCTTTTTCGGCTTCGGCGGTGCCGCCGGGCGTGGGGGTGGGACTGTAGCGGGAGACGGTGGAATTGAAGAGAAAGAGATCGAATTGGTCTTCGGGGCGGAGGGTGGTGAGGAGCTTGGCGAGGGCGGCGTAGGAGCGTTCCAATTTGTCCCACTGCATGGAGAGAGAGGCGTCGAAGAGCGCGGTGACGCGGCGGGGCGGGCCGGCCTGGGCAGCGGGTTCGGCGGGGAGGACGAGCGAGGCCTCGAAGTAGCCGGGCTCGGTGGCGACATCGCGCTGGGCGGTGACGGTGAGGGTTTGCGTCTTCGGCGCGGCGCGGCGGAGGGTGACGGAGAAATCTTCGGTAAGGGTGAAGTTGCGGACTTCGAGAGAGGCGCGGACCTTGTTGGCCGTCTTTTCGAGGACCTTCAACGGGTAGGACTTGCCGGCGTGTTCGAAGGCTTCGATGGCGTGGGCGGACTGGGCTTCGACGGTGATCCAGAGGCGGCCGACGGTTTGCTGGCGATAGGCTTCGGGCTTGAGGGGGATGGCGAGGTAGGACACCAGATTTTCAAGCGGCAGGCGCTGGTGGTATTCGATTTCGACGCGCTTGGTGCCGAAGGGCGGGATGGGGACGACTTTGGCGGAGAAGGTGGTGGTGCGGCGAGCGGAGTCGGAATCGGTTTCGCCCATTTGGAGAAGGCCGGGATCGATGGCCTGGAGGCGGATATTTTCGTAGAGCTGTTCGGCGCGTTTGCGTTCGAGGATGACGCCGGGGATGCGGGTGGGGCCGTCCCAGACGGCGAAATCGCTGACGAGCGCGCCACCGGGGAGGGCGAAGACGTAGTTGCCTTCGGAGATGGCCGGGACGTGGCTGGAGAAAACCTGGCGCATGAGGACACGGGCGTTGCTGCCATCGATGTGAATGTCGATGGCCATTTCGTCCATGGAGAGAATGGCGGGGTCGGGGGCCTGTTTGGTGTTGGGGATCAGGGTTCCCACGTCGGCGAACAGGCCGGTTGCGAAGATAAGTGAGTAGAGAAATCTATGCCGCATCAAAGCCCCAAAGCGCTTTCCGGGACGACGACCAATCCGTTGTCCGTGCCCAGGTAAAGCTTATTGTCATGATAGAGGATTGCGGTCACATTGACCGAGGGAAGGCCGGTGCGAATGGCGCGCCAGGCTTGGCGTTGCGCGTCCCAGGCGAGCAGGCCGTGTTCGAGCGTTCCGGCGTAGACGGCGCGCGGGGTGGCCACCATGG
>CAMATG010000278.1 GCA_945860645.1 Candidatus Sulfopaludibacter sp. SbA3
CAGACTGGGTGACGGGCAGGTACGCGCCAATGGAAATAGGGCTATAGCTTGCGACACCCTTGCCGTTTCATTCTTGCCTGAATGACGGGCAGCACCGCAAGTGGTTTCTGCCCGTCATGACGTTCGCAGATCGTCGTTGACTGGGTGACGGGCTACCGGGAAAGTCCGGTACTACGGACTCCCCCGGCCAATACTCCTACCCCCGCCAAGCCACCATCGACACCTGCTCCACCATCGGATGCGTCCCCGCCGCCGAGAACTTCCGCTCCACCGGCTTCATCGGCTGCAACGTGCTCCGCGTCGGCGGAATGTCTTTAAAAAACGACGCATAGACCGAATTCATCTTCGCGAACTCGTTCACATCGTCCAAATACACCCCCGTCGCCACCACGTGCGACAAGTCCAACCCCGTCTCCTCCAACCCATCCAGCAAGTTCCGCATCGTCTGTCGCAACTGCTGCTCCACCGTGCCCGTATAGATCCCCGCATTCGGCCCCGGAATAAACCCGCTCTTGGCCGACAAGTAGAACATATCTCCCGCCCACACCCCCGGGCTCGACGTCCGGCTCGGCGCCATATTCCGCGGCCGCACCACACGGCGCATCGACAAATCCCGCACCGCCACCCCAGTCAACTCCACACTCATCCCCGGCGGCAACGAATCCACCAGCATCGACGCCCGCGCCGGCGCATTCCCGGCATCAAAATACGGCGCATACACCTCGTTCAACTGCCCCAGCGTCACTCCATTCGCGCAATACGCATTCAAAAACGCGAAGTGCCCCAAGTCAATCCCCGCCAGCTTCGCCCGCTTCGCCAGATTGTCCATCGCCTCGGCCGGCGTCTTCCCGCCAATGCCGCTGAAGTACAACCGCCCGCCCGCCTCCCGCACATCCACATGCGGCCGCCCCGCGCCCTTAGCCACAACAGCGTTAATCTGCACCGGCGTATCGGTTGGCATCCGCGCCATCCCCAGCACGCTGAACGCCGGCCCGCCCTCCGGGTAGAACTCTTTCCACAACCCCGCCAGGGCAGGGAACTGGCTCATGTCCGCCAGGTGCACCTGCGAATACACCACGTCGCGCATGGAGAACCCTCCGGCCTCCACAATCAATTTCACATTCGTCAGGCTGTTCCGCACCTGCGACGCAAAATCAGGTGGCGTATCGCCCCCCGCCGCCGGCCGCGCCGCCAGCCCGCTCACGTACAAAAAGTCACCGCACAACACGCCCGGGGAATAGGGGCCGGCCGGTTTCGGGCCGCTCGAAGGGTAGACCTGTTTTTTCATCGCTCTATAGAGCATAAAAAAGTCGGGGCCGATACTCCACCCCGACTTCGTCTTCGAAGCAATTCTTTTCGGTGCGGGCCGAAAAGAATTGCCCCGATTTCTCTTGATCCCCGGGCTTACTTCACTTCGAGGATATCTTTTTCCTTCGCCTTGCTAAGCGCGTCCAGCTTCGCGATCGTCCCATCGGTCAGCTTCTGGATCTCATCATGCGCCCGGCGGTCTTCGTCTTCGCTGATCAGCTTGTCTTTCAACAGCTTCTTCACGCCTTCGTTCGAGTCGCGGCGCACATTGCGCAACGCCACCCGATGCTCTTCGGCAATCACGTGCAACTTCTTCGCCAGCTCTTTGCGCCGCTCTTCGTTCAACGGCGGAATCGGGATCCGGATGATCTTCCCATCGTTCGACGGGTTCAGGCCCAGTCCGGCATTCCGGATCGCCTTGTCGATCATGCCGATCTGCGAAACATCAAACGGCTGCACCGTGATCATCGCGGGCTCCGGCACATGCAGCGTCGCCACGTGGTTGATCGGCATCATCGAACCATACGCCTCAATCTGCACCGGCTCCAGCATGTTCACCGACGCCCGGCCCGTCCGGATCGTCGTCATGTCGTGCTGGAAATCGGCCAGCACTTTTTCCATGCGCGTCTTCGCGCTCGCTTCCACTTCTTTGGTGTTTTGAAACGTTGACATAGAAGGTATCTCGCTTATTTGATCATAGTGCCGACGGTCTCGCCCATGGCAACTCGCATGATATTCCCTGGCTGCCGCAAATCGAACACGCAAATCGGCAATTTGTTGTCCCGGCACATCGCCACCGCGGAGGCATCCATCACGCCCAGCTGCTTCGCCAGCACGTCCTGGAACGACACGGTCTCATACCGCACCGCATCGGCATGTTTCCGCGGGTCTTTATCATACACCCCGTCCACGCCAGTCGCCTTGGCCACGACATCGGCGTGAATTTCCAAACCGCGCAGCGTCGCCGCCGTGTCGGTCGAAAAATACGGGTTCGATGTCCCAGCGCCAAAAATCACAATCCGGCCTTTTTCCAAGTGCCGAATCGCCCGCCGGCGGATATACGGCTCGGCCACCGCCGCCATCGAAATCGCGGTCATCACCCGCGTCGGAATGCCCTGCTTCTCCAGCGCGTCCTGCAACGCAATCGCGTTGATCACCGTCGCCAGCATCCCCATGTGGTCGGCCGCCACACGGTCCATATTGCGCGCCGCCGCGCTTACCCCGCGGAAGAAATTCCCTCCGCCTACAACGAGGCCAATCTGCACGCCCGTTCGCGCAACTTCCGCTACTTCGGCTGCCAGCCGGTGAAGGCAGTCCTGGTCAATACCAAAACCGCCCCCACCGGCCAGTACCTCGCCGCTCAACTTCAGAAGGATTCGAGCGTACTGTGCCACGTTCGATTAGGCCTCAGCCGGCGCGTCGGCCGGAGCCGTTTCGCCAACCTTGTAACGCACGAAGCGGGCCACCGCCAACGGTTCGCCAATCTTTTTGGCCTTATCGGCCACCAGCTGGCCCACCGTCACCGTGTTGTCTTTAATGAAGGGCTGTTCCAACAGGCAGAACTCTTCAAAGTACTTCGACATCCGGCCTTCAATCATCTTATCGATGACCTTCTCCGGCTTGCCTTCCTGCCGTGCGCGCTCGCGCTGGATTTCGCGTTCTTTGTCCAACGTCGCCGTCGTTACTTCTTCGCGCCGCACAAACTGCGGATCCGCCGCGGCAACCTGCATCGCCACGTCGCGCAACAGTTCCTGGATCTCTTCGTTCGAAGCCGTCGCCGGCGAAGCGCCGGTCACCTGCACCAGAACGCCCAACTGCGCGCCCGGGTGAATGTAGGTGCCCAACAATCCGCCTTCGATCTTCTCGAAACGCGCGATCTGCATGTTCTCGCCGATCTTGCCAATCTTGCCGGCAATGATCTGCTGCACCGTCTGCGTCGCGTCGGCCCGGTAGGGCTGTTCCAACATTGCATCGCGCGTCGTGCCCAGCGGCGCTTCCAACGCCTGCTGCGTCAGCTCGCCGACCATCGTCTGGAAGTCTTCCGTGCGCGCCACAAAGTCGGATTCGCAGTTGAATTCCAGAATCGTGCCCGCCGCCCGGTCGCCGCTCAGCGCCACCGTGATCGAACCCTGCTTGGTCGAACGGGTGGCCTTCTTCGCCGCCGATGCGATACCGCGCTTGCGCAGTACGTCCACAGCGTCGTCGATGCTGCCATTGGCCTCTTCCAGGGCCTTCTTGCATTCCATCATGCCTGCGCCCGTACGCTCGCGCAGTTGCTTCACCATCAATGCGGTGATTTCCGCCATAATGCCTCTCTTGGTTTGGAAACGGTATGAAAAAGGGGGGAGTAAGGGCGATTGGCTCCGCCCCGGGAAGGGAATCGCCAATCGCCCAATGGAGTGGTTCGACGTTTATTCGTCGACGAGGTTTGCTTTGTACTTCGCCGGCACGCCAGCCAGTTCGTCGTCCTGCGCTTCCGCCGTCGTTTCCGACATCAGCTGCGCACTGAACTGCGGGTCCAGATACTGCTCGGCATTTTCCAGGTCAACGCTCTCGTCGCCGTCCTGCACCATCGTGCCCAGCTCGCTCTCGGTCACCTGCTGGCGGCCTTCAATGCAAGCTTCGGCAATCTTGTTCGTGAACAACCGGATCGCGCGCAACGCATCGTCGTTGCCCGGAATCACGTAGTCCACCTGGTCGGGATCGCAGTTGGTGTCCACCACGGCCACAACCGGGATGCCCAGCCGCCGCGCTTCCGCCACCGCAATCTCTTCTTTGTTCGAGTCGATCACGAACAGCACGTCCGGCAAACGACCCATGTCACGGATACCCGAAAGGTTCTGCGACAGGTGCTTGCGTTCCCGCTCCAACTGTCCGATTTCCTTCTTCGTCCGGCCACCGTAGTTGCCCGTCTCGTGCATGTCTTCGAGCATCTTCAGACGCTCAATCGACCGCTTCACCGTCGAATAGTTCGTTAGCAATCCGCCCAGCCAGCGGTGATTGATGTAGAACATCGAGCAACGGCCCGCTTCTTCAGCAATCGCTTCCTGCGCCTGCCGCTTGGTGCCGACGAAGAGGACGTTTTTCCCCTGCGACGCCATCTCGGCCACGTACGCCATGGCTTCCTTGAACAACTTCAAGGTCTTCTGCAGATCGACAATGTAGATCCCGTTTCGTTCGCCAAAAATGTATTCTTTCATTTTTGGATTCCAGCGCTTGGTCTGGTGCCCGAAGTGAACGCCGGCTTCGAGCAATTCCTTCATGGAAATTGCAGGCAATGTAGCTCCTAGGTTTTGTGGAATTCACACACGAACCGGCAGGACCATCCAAACGAGATTTGTCCTGCCGGCAAAGATGTGCGGAATATCCGGGTTGATGGAAACGGATCCCATCCAGGCGCAAATTAGCGCTTGGAGAACTGGAACCGCTTGCGGGCGCCCTTCTGCCCGTATTTCTTGCGCTCGTGTTCGCGAGGATCGCGCGTCAGGTACCCCATGCTCTTCAACTTGCCGCGGAGTTCCGCGTTGAAGTTGATGAGCGCACGGGAGATACCCAGGCGAACCGCGCCAGCCTGGCCAGTCATGCCGCCGCCATTGGCTAGCACCAGAACGTCGAATTTGTCCGACGTTTCGGTGGCCTGGAGGGCCTGACGGCACAGCAGCCGCGAGCTTTCATTCGTAAAGTACTGATCGTACGGACGTCCGTTAATCACGATCGCGCCCGAACCATTCCGCAGGAACACGCGGGCAACGCCGCGCTTGCGGCGGCCGGTGCCAAGCCATTGAGTCAATGCAGCCACTTCTCTACTGTCCTCTCTCGGATACTACAGCGACAACGCTTGCGGCGTCTGCGCTTGGTGGGGGTGTTGGGGGCCGGCGTAGACGTTCAGTTTCCGGTACATCTGCTTGCCCAGTTTATTTTTCGGCAACATTCCCGACACGGCTTCTTCCAGAATCTTGATCGGGCGAGTTTGACGCATGCGTTTTGCGGCAACTTCGCGCAAACCACCCGGATAACCGGAGTGATAGCGATACAGCTTCTGGTCTTCTTTCTTACCGGTCAAACGAACCTTATCGGCGTTGACGATGATGACGTGGTCGCCCATATCGATGTATGGGGTATACGTGGTCTTATGTTTGCCCATCAAAATGCGGGCAACTTCAGTGGCAACGCGGCCGACAACCATCTCGCCGGCGTCAATCACGTACCAATTTCTCTGGATGTTTTTCCCAGACGGAACTACAGTGCTCATGGACAGACGATCTCCCTGCAATCGTTACAAGACTTCCAGAATAGCAGACTGAAACCCGTTGGTCAAAAACGCTCCGGCACGCTATCAACGGACGATACCCACCCCGCCTCCGCAGACGTTGCACTCCACACCAGCCCCCAGTCTTTCCTCAATAATACGCTTCCCTGTCACCACCCAGTCACAACACTCGAAAATAATCTCTAACCCCATCATTCCAAACCACATCCAACCCGCCACGCCCACCCCCAAAAGCCGGAAAAACTAGACAAAATTCTATAATGTAAGTAGGGTCAGCGCCTCGCCGCTGCCCAAAACCGGGAGAGGATCTCCCCACCTGGCACCAGGAAAGGAATCCAAATGGCCACTCCCGACGTTGATTTTCAATTCGCCGAATTCGCCATCACCACACCCGAAACCCTCGCGCTCCTCCAGCAGCGCGAAGCCTCGGTCCGCGCCGACGTCAAGCCCGAACACGTTATCGAGCTAATGCTCACCAGTGAACTCATCCACGCCGGCTGGGAACTCGAGCGCGTCCGCCAACTCGCCCACCACCGCGACGCCGAGCCGCGCCTGGCCACCGCCAACGCCCGCGCCTCCCGCAACTGGCACCGCGCCCGAAAATTCCTCAAAAAGGTTCAGCGCGCCCAAGCCAGCCAGCTCTGCACCCAATTCTCACAGGAAGCCCGCAGCCGCCTCGCCGCCTGCCCGCTCGCCGATCTCACTCGGCTCCCCAAACCCATCGACCTCGACATCGAGCCCGAACAGGAGATGAACTAATCATGGCCACCGCCGCCCAGATTCTCGCCAACCAGGCCAACGCCGCCCACTCCACCGGGCCGCGCACCGAAGCCGGCAAAGCCGCCACCGCGCGCAACGCCACCACCCACGGTTTCACCACCGGTGTCTTCCAAGTCGACGCCGAAGATAAGATCTACTTCGACGCCATCGACGAAGCCCTGCGCGAGGACGCCAAACCCGCCGGCGCCCTCGAAAACGACGCCATAGCCGAACTCCGTGACGCCTTCTTCCGCCTCCGCCAGATCCGCAAGATCCTGGCCCAGCTGAACGAAGCGCACGGTGCCGACCCGCTCGTCCACCCCGACACCGCCGCCGCCGTGCGTCAACTGAACCGCTACCGCGCCGCCGCCGAAATGCAGTTCTACCGCGCCATCGATGCCCTGATGGACCTCCAACTCCTCCGTGTCGGCCGCATGGCCCATCTCACGGCCAGCGAAGAAAAAGCCATCGGCCCCATGGTGGACGCGAGCGTCTTCGCCAGCCAACAGTTCGGCAACTACTTCCTCGACCGCCGCGACCGCGAGCGGTTCTACCGCAATCTGGACTTCGTCGATTGGTACGAAGCCGCCCGTCTGGCCGCCTGTGGCCTCACCTGCGAGCCCGATCCCGAAGCCGAGCCCGCGCAGCCAGTCAACTAACAACTATGAACCCGCCGCGCCCCGGTCTTGGCCCAAGCCATCGCCGCCGGCCCGGCATCGATCTCTGACAACTGAATATCCACCCCCAAGACGCGCCACCACCGGCCGGAGGAACAGAGCAAGAAGGCTCCAAGCAACCCACCCGGGGACACTGCGGGCAAACCGTCCGACGCAATTCGGCCCGTAACCCAACAACAGCGGTGTCCCCCAAAGACGCGACAGCTCCCGCCGGAGGAACAAAGCAACGAAGAACCACGCAACCCATCCGGGGACACTGCGGGCAAACCGTCCGACACAAATCGGCCTGTAACCCAACAACAGCGGTGTCCCCCAAAGACGCGACACCACCCGCCAGCGGAACAGAGCAAGAAAGCACCCCCGCGAACACCGCGGCCAGACCCCCCCCGCCCCAATTCACCAAATCAAAGCCAAATCACCCCCAGTCGAAATATACTGGGGACGATGCGAATTCTCCGCCGTACCCTTCTCCAACTGCCCGCCCTGGCAATCGCCGCCCCCGCCGCCCCCAAGCACAACATCGTCTTCGGCGAAAAAGGCCGCTTCGGCGGCTGGCCCGCCAATCACCATATGTGGGCCTGGGGCAACGAGCTCGTCGTCGGCTTCGAAGCCGGCTACTTCCGCACCAACACCGAAAAGACCCGCGAACACGCCATCGACTACTCCAAGCCCGCCGCCCACGTCCTCGCCCGCTCCCTCGACGGCGGCGAAACCTGGAAAATCGAAGAGCCCGAAACTCTCAAAGCGCCCCCCGGCACCAAACAGGCCGGCGTCCCCTGCGCCGAAGGCGGCAAGCCCATGTCCCAGTCCCCCGGCGGCTTCGACTTCACCAAGCCCGGCTTC
>CAMATG010000279.1 GCA_945860645.1 Candidatus Sulfopaludibacter sp. SbA3
ACGTCGACCAGCACAACGCCAAACCCAAACCATTCATTTGGACGGCCAAGGCCAACGACATTCTGGCCAAGGTCATTCGAGCGAAGTCCGCCGCTCTTAATCTTCAGTCTGTGTGAAGCACTACACTAGTGGTACGATTGTGATGTTTAACGAGTATGCCCTAGCGGTGGCTGGGATGCCACAGGGGCCACTCAGAATGGGATAAGTGCGCGGCGTGTTGCCGGCCTGTATAGGTCCGCCAAGAGAGCTGTTGCCGCCTCGGGTATCGGCGACTCTGCAGGGCGTAACCGCGATGAATTCGAGAGGACCCGAGAGGTCGACCCCGCGTTGGGAGGTGGCCTTGGACGAGACTTTCTCTGCCGGGGGTTGCCAATATCGCGGCGCTTCCCAGTTGTTGAGCGGGATCAAATCCTCGTCTTGGGCGTGCAAGGGGGTGCTGAGCATGCACATGGATACAGCACTGAGTACTGCTACGGTGCGTAGAGTGAATAACATTCTTATCTCCAGTGAACGGATTAACCGGATTGAGGATTAGGGATTTGTCCTATTCCGTCCGGTTCGGCACTGATAGCGGTGCGTTCCACCTGGAGGGGCCAGTGTTGGTCGATTAAAAAAGACACATGATGTGAGCTTTCGGAACGTAGGAGGAGAGGGTGCAGGCACACTACGGGCGGAGACCGTCTTGTTTCCGCAGGGTAGATTTGGGAAGCTCGACTGCACTGGCGGGTAACTTGCATTCACCATCCTCCTTTTCAGTGAGACCCGGTGACATCCGCTCCCCAATAGGACAAGCCGCCCGCGAAAGACGCAGGCCTCGCCGATCCACTGCCACGGTAACTCCCAAATGCTGTGCTCACTGAAGTGATGAAGAAACATCGAGATTCTGCGAGCCGCCAAGAGCTTGACATGATGATGCGGAGAGCAAGCGGCACGGTGAAGCAGCTTTGCCAGGACCAGTTCTCACCCTGCGGGTAGGCCGATGCGAGATAGATCCTGACCGCCACAAGGGGCTTTCGACGCTGAGAGGAGGCCCCCTCAGAGGGGCACGCAAACCAGCTCAATGGTCAGGCACTTCCCGGCGCTTTGTGGGGCCCGCGGGCCTTTGCAAAGGCATGGGCAAGTTGGAGCACGCCCGAGTCATCCTGGGGGCGGCCGACGAGCTGAAGGCCGGCGGGCAAGCCATCGGGCGTGAAGCCGCACGGAGCACTGATGGCGTGGCAGGCGGTGAAACACCTTCTCTCTGCGTTCATCCCAGACATGCTCCTGGGGATTAAGTTCTCGTGAACATCCCGGGAGGCAGTGCAGGCGGATGTTTTCGGGAACCGCTAGCTCCTTGGATCGGTGCGAACTGGCTCCATCAACGATCATAACGATGAATTCGTCCGGGTGCGCCTTGCTGACTTGCATCAGGAAGTCGTTCATGTTTTCGGTATTCCTCTTCGCGGTGATCTTCCAATCCTGTTCCCCTTGTGCCGGTCCAACCGCACCATAGACATCGGTGAACTACCGTTCGTAACCGTTGTCCACCGTCGGACGCATTGGCGATGGCGCTCAAAAGCGGTGGATTCGCACCGTCTGTCTGAAGCGCGCCTCGTCTTGGAACATGATCCGCGCCGCTCTGATCCCTACATTTTCCGGCGTCACCGGGGCCGCCACGTCTTCCGGGAGTTTGTTTTCCACTCCTCTTGAATTTGCGGGCCACTTTTGGGGTGACGCGTATCCGGTGCCAACTTCCGCCACGCATACTGTTTCAGGAAGCGGTAGCCGTGTTGGCGCCGGGTTGCAGCGTCTCCGTCCATATTGACTGCAGGTTTCCAAGGTAGTGCTTGATCGCCAACACACTGGTAATCAGCAATCCCGGGCCGTAGAACATCAGATGTAGCTTCACTCCGACGGAATTTCCCAACGCCATGAGTCCGAAAAGCAAGTTGGCAAGCGCCCGGTCTCGGAACCAGGCCGCAAGAAAAACGGCACCGAGCAACAGTGGCGCGCCTGCCAGCAGTTCGTCATTCGTTGAGTTTGCCAGGCACAGGACAATCTGTGCGGTAAACAACGCGTACGCCCAAAAACATGCCGGCGCGAACTGTGCCACCGAGGAAAAACGGCAGATAGAACGCTCCGAGTCCGGCGGTGACCCATCCGAATACGGACACCCGATTCCAGGTGACACCCGTCAGCTGACACTCCCCGAGGACGAGGTAAAGGAGGCTACCGTTGTAGGGATGAAACAGCATCCGGGAATCCAAACCCTTGCTGGCGTGGAGCAACGCCACGGTATTGAGGTAGAACTTAACGCCCGGAAATCGATAGCCAGCCTGTCGCAATCGTTCGCTAGTGCGCTGAGCGCCAACAGCAGAACACCGCAGCTGATCAACACCAGGAATCCCAGCAGGACCAGTGATAGGCGCGATCCTCGCAGCTGCGTCCACGCTTCCCGGAAACTCAATCCGTCGAAAGGCGCCGGTTCCGGGCATGCCCAGGCAAAACACTCGCCGTAGATCGAGGAAATCCCCATGGAAATCAGGAAGTAGGCGATCGGAACGTCGAGTAATTTGACCATCGATGCCGTCTGCGCTGTATGGACCAGATTTGCCCATCCCAAGATGATTGCTCCGAAGGGTGCCGGGAAATCCGAGGCGAAAATCCGTCATCAGATTCGCTAGTTCCAAAAGATCACAGGGAGCAGGTGGCAATGAAAGGAAGCTGAAGGTAAGGCATCGGGGAGAGTCAGAGGGTGGGTAGCATATCCCTAATTTTTTGCCGAAATAGGGCCCCGGGACAAAAACCCTAGGAGTTCGGATTTTGTGCGCAAGCCGGTTGGCCCGCGGTTGACGTACGACAGTTTAGAACGCTCCAATAGTCAGGTGCAGTTGAGTATTTGTTGTTCTTCCCGGACATCCGGGATCGCCGCCCGCCTGGCCGCGCGTCTGGAACGGAATCTGGATATCCGCACTCTGTTGGTGCAGGAAGACGCGGCGCCCGTCTCGGAGACCTGGGAAGAAGGCGCCGCCGCCGATGCCGTTCTAATCCTACTGGATGCCAACACCGCCCCGCCTCCCCTGCGGCGCGAGGATTGGAAAGGGCTCATCGATCACGACGGCGCGCCACCGTTGGCCTTCGTCCGCTGCGAAGACTGCTCCTACCCGAAACTGCTCGAGCGCCGGCCCTTTTTCTCCGCGGACACACAGCTCGACCGCGCCGTCGAAGCGTGGCTGATCCCCTTGCTGCCCGCTCAACCCGGAATCGATCCGGCCCCCGTTTCCGCCAACGTGCCTGACGATTGGTGGCCCCAGCTCGTCGACGCGCCCGGTCACCTCGAAACCACCGACATCGATGCCGCCCAATCCTTTGCCCACGCTGCGCGGAAGCACTTCCAGGCCGTCGTCTGGATCGGCTGCGCCGGCCGCGAGCCGGCTCTCATTCGCGCTGAACTCGAGTGGCGCGCGCCCCAGGGCCGTGTGCTCGCCATCCTGGCGCACATCGATAAGCCGCTCAAACTCCCCGTCTCCCGCCACTCCGTTCTGCAAGTGATTGGCCCCGTCCCGGAAGGGGCCGCCGATGCCGCGCTTGGCGCCTGTTACGCGCCTGTCTTCCCCGGTTCGCTCGCGATCGAGCTCGGCGCGGATCTCTCGCAAGCCGTACTGCTGGACCGCGGCGAAGCGCTCTACCGTCTCCGTGCAATGCCGGCCGTCAGCCCGGACCTGCGCCAACTCCACCTCGAAGCGCTCCAGCGCCGTTTCCAACACTGGCGTCAGCGGCCCGACCAGGTGCTCCTCCTCGTCGCCGAAGTCCCTGCCGCTCTGGCCCACGGCTTTTCGCACGACTGGGCCCGCGCCTCCGAACTCTGCCGCCGCACCGCGTTCCTGCTCCTCGGCGCCGGCCGTCGCCGCGAGGGGATCCGTCTGTTCCACCGCCTCCTGCTTGAGGCCGAGGAGCGGGGCGACACCGATACCGCCGAAGAGGCTCGCCACGAGCTTTCCTGGCTCACCGGGGAGGATGACGAACCCATCCGCGCCGCACCCGCCCGTATCGAACAGCTCGATCTATTTGGTAACCCGGTTTCGTAGCGCCGCCGCCAGGCCCAGCCCCGCCGCCATCAGCGCCCAGGAGGCCGGTTCCGGGGTCGTAACCGGTTCAGCCAGGCCTTTATAGAACGTGAACTCCGCCGTCTGCCCGGCCGAAAGCGAGCCCAGATAATAGGCCAGCGCGCCCGCCGTGTCCCCCGGTCCGATGGGGCCGCTGGCGCCGTTGAATGTACCCGCCTCCATTTCCGTGAAGAGCGCCGGTCCCCCGCCAGGCACGCTGCTGGCATATCCCACTGCATGGGCGTCCGGCGCGCGCTCGCCATAGAGAAAACCGTTGGAGATGAACGTGGCCAGACTCGTGTTGCCGGTCGTATAGATGGCGCCGGAACAGGGCCCGATGTTGGCCGGGCAGGTTGCCAGGTAGGCCGTCGTCCCCTGCGCCGTGCTGCCGTTATGCAGGGATCCGTTCGGATGAAAATTGAAGTAGTCGGAGAAGACCAGATCGTCAATCGTGCCGGTGCTGTTGATGTTCTGGAAGAGGAACTTGATCGTCAACAGGCTGCCCACCAGTGTGGTTTCAATCGTCGCCTGCAGACCCGCGGGATGGACGATGATAGAACGCGTCCCCGATTCGTCCCCAGGGGTGATGTAGTCGATGGCTTGCAGTACCGACCAGGGCGATCCGACGTTCTGTGGCACCGTCGTCCCGATGTCCATGGAAGGGCTTAGCCAGCCGCTGCCAGTCATGCCCGTCCAACGCAGGTTGAAGGAGTCTTCCCCGGAAAACACATCCAACTGTTGGTCATAGACGTTGTGGAATCCCCGGAACCACGTGTCGCTCCAACCGAAATCGCTGGAGCAGTAGGTTGTCTGGGCGTTGCGAATCGGGATGATCTTTTCTCCGTTCGCGCCATCGGTACAAGGCGCCAGTCCGGCGGCGAACAGCGGCGAGGCTAGGAAAAGAGCGATAGGCGCAAAGCGGGCAGCGAGCATGGTGGATGACCCCCCTGGAATGCCGGCGGTCGGCCGGTATACCCATTCTGCGGAGGATGGACCAGTTACACCATCAGGGCCTTGCCCATTTGTAAGTCATTGTATCCTTAGTGGGTTACAGGACTTTTCGGGCGCAATGCCGCATACGCGGGGAGGGACTATAGTCCCAGGGACAAATCGCTCGTGCCGTTGAGCCAGAATGTCGCGCAAAAAGCTACAAACTGCGCAAACGGTCTCGCGTTTTCTTCAATGTCTGCGCTAGCAGATAGGCGTCCGCCGAATAGTGCAGCGAATCGGCACCCAGCTCCATCCACCGCCGCGCCGCATCATCGTCGTTGACGAACACGCTCACCGCCCGCTGTTCCGCATGTGCAGCGGCGATAATCCGCTTCCCCGCCTCCAGCAACCTGGGGTCCAACACCTGTCCCGGAATCTCCAGCGCCTGGCTTAAATCGTACGGTCCAATAAACAGCTCGTCCACGCCGGTTGTCGCGGCAATCTGCTCCACGTCAGCCAGTGCGGATGCGGTCTCAATCTGCACGATCACCCGCGTCCGGCTTGCCGCGTGCGCCAAATACTCCGCCGCCGGTTCCAGTGAGTACTTCGCCGCGCGTACCATGTGGTTCACGCCCCGCTTCCCATGCGGGAAGAACCGCGCCGCCTCCACCACTCGCGCCGCCTCCAACGCCGATTGCAGTCTCGGCACAATCACCCCATTGGCGCCATTATCCAGCGCACCCTGGATCGATTCCGCATTCGAATTCGGCACCCGGACATACGTGGGAATCCGCGCCGCGCGCAGCATCGAGCCCAGCATTGCATTGTCTATCGGCGCATGCTCGCAATCGATGATGCAATGGTCCCAACCGGCCCACCCCGCCATCTCCACCGACTCGGGCGAAGACAGCTCAATGAACAACCCGAACGGAACCGCCATCACGCCTTTTTCGCCACCGAGCGGCGCTTGGGCGGCTTCGGCGGCAGGAACAAACTACTGATATGACGTTGCAGTTCACGGTAGATCAGATCGGCCGGTTTGGCCGCGTCGATCGTCGTGAAATCATACTTCGTGGCCATCTTGTCGAGTGCCCGGATCACCCGGCCCTGGTAGCGCACATAGCTCTCGTACATGTCCGGCCCGAAGCGCATGTCCATGCCGGATTCCCAGAAATCAAAGCTCCCGCTGCCCATCACAACCCGGGAAACCAGCGTCGGCACCTCGGCGCGCAGGTAGTAGACGGCATGCGGCACCAGCGCGAACCCGGCCACCTTTTCCAGCCAGGCGCCGTCTTCCGAACGCGCCAGGCCCCGCGCCATTAGCGAGAAGATATAGCGGTCGGTCAGCACCACGAAGCCAGCCCGCAGCGCGGGGATGATTTCGTTCTCCAGCCGGTCGGCAAAGTCGGTGGCGTAGAACAGCGTCATCGTCACCGGGCCCAGGGTGTTCCCCTCTTTGGCCTTGGCAATGCCGTTCCCGGCCAGCGCGCTCCGCGCCATGCCTGTGTCCAGCACCGCGTGGCCCTGCTGTTCCAGCCACGCTTTCAGCCGCGTCACCTGCGTCGAACGGCCCACGTTGTCGGGGCCCTCAATCACGATCAGCTTGCCCTGCAATTCGCCGGTATCGACGCCGGGGAGCGGCTCACTATAAAACTGTAGGGGCTTGGGGATTGGCACGAAACACCCTTTCTTTGTGGAGAATCTGTCCGGACTCGATGGCTTCGCCCAGTTGCTGCATCACAATCTGGCGCATCTGCAACTGCTGCTCTTCAATAGAGCCGGTCGCGTCGATGATATGGAACCCCATCTCCTCGGCCATCGCGTCGTACTCTTCCAGAATCCGTCCCTGGAACAACCGGAAGCTCTCTTCAATCCGCCGGGAGAGGTTCAGGTCCATGCCGGCTTCGTAGTATTTGATGGAGTCGCGCCCGCCCAGAATGCGGCCCAGCGCCACTTCCAGCGGTACGCGGAAATAGAAGGCCAGATTGGGCTGAATGGCGAAGTTGTACAGGTTCCGCACCCAGCGCGGCGATACGCCCCGCACCACGTCGCGCGCGAACGCCGTATAGGCGAAACGGTCCGCGCAGACGATGGCCCCGGCCTTCAACATCGGGAGGATGAATCGCTCCTGCCGGTCGGCAAAGTCGGTGGCGTGAATCAGCGAAAACGTCGTGGGCGTGAACATCTGCTTCTTCTTCCCGCGGCGAGTCGTTTCGCGCACAAGAGGAGAGGAGTTCCACTCCGAGAAGGCGACGGCCAGTCCCTGGGAGCGCAGCCATTGCGCCAGCAGCGACAGCTGGGTGGACTTACCCGAACCATCGATCCCTTCGACGATAATCAGCTTGCCCTTAAATCGATTGGGTGTTAGCAGCGGCATGGGGAAAGTAGAACAATTATAGCTGGCGGCCCTTCTCGTTGTGTTTCAAATGAATGAAAGCGGCGAATCGTTCGCCTGCCCCGGGTATCATGGATGTAGATGCCTCGTTATGCCGCGATCGATATTGGTAGCAACTCGGTCCGGCTGGCTGTAGCGGAAGTGGAAACCGGCCGGCCGGCGCGCACCCTCGCTTCGGAGCGCGAAGTCACCCGCCTGGGGACCAGCGTCTTCAGCGAAGGGTCGGTCAGCAAGGAGGCGATGGATAACCTCTGCCGCGTTCTGGAACGGTTCCGCGCGATCATCGAACGGCATCACGTTATGAGCGCGCGCGCCGTTGCCACCAGCGCCGTCCGGGATGCCCGGAATCAGGACGAGTTGCTCCGCCGTGTAACACTGTCGGCGGGCGTTCCCGTCGAAATCAT
>CAMATG010000280.1 GCA_945860645.1 Candidatus Sulfopaludibacter sp. SbA3
AGCAAAACCCGCGTTTCCCGCTGGACACGCAGAGTGTCTTCAGATGCTTCAGGCTCTGCTGGCGGAGCGGTTTCAACTTCAGTTCCACCGCGAAGTCCGGCAACTGCCGGTACTTCATCTCGTGGTCGCCAAGGGGGGAGCGAAGATAAGAAAACTCTCCGATACAGGTCCGACCGGCGTTACGACTTATCAGGGCGGTGTATTTGACACCGGTACATTCGGAATCTCGATGGAGCGACTGGCTTCCATTCTCTCCGCATTCCAAGAGATTGGGAAACCAGTCATCGATCAAACCGGCTTACATGGCATTTATCAGGTGAAACTGGAGTGGGCGTCAGAACACGGCAACGCTGAGCAAACTGGCATTTCCCTGTTTGCGGCGTTGCCGGAGCAACTTGGCCTGAAACTAACTGCAGGCAGGGGCCCGGTGACCGTCATCGTAATCGACCGAATCAATAAGACCGCGACCGAAAACTGAGGGAATTGCCAGGCATTACGACCCGGCTGGTTTGGATTTCTCCAGGAAGCGGGCGATGAAGCCAGTATCGATATCTCCCGCCTGGAACTCCGGATCCTGCAAAATGCGCTGGTGGAGGGGGATGGAGGTATGAATGCCTTCGACAATGAACATGTCGAGCGCGCGCAGGGAGCGTTGGATGGCTTCCTGGCGAGTCGGGGCGTGGCAGATTAGCTTGGCCACGAGCGAGTCGTAGTAGGGCGGGATGACGCAGTCCGAATAGGCCCAGGTATCAACGCGGACGCCGATGCCGCCGGGCAGGTTCAGACCGGTGATCTTGCCGGGGCTGGGGGTGAAGGTCACCGGGTTTTCGGCGTTGATGCGGCACTCGACGGCGTGGCCGCGCATGGTGACGGGCTCGGTGAGAATGTCGCTCAGCTTTTCGCCGGCGGCGATGCGGATCTGCGCTCTGACGATGTCGATGCCGGTGACCATTTCGGTAACCGGATGTTCCACCTGCACGCGGGCGTTCACTTCGATGAAGTAGAGGCTGCCGTCCTCATCCATGAGGAATTCGACGGTGCCGGCATTGGTGTAGCCGACCGCGCGCATGGCTTTTTTGAGCGAGTCGCCGATGGTCTGGCGCATCTCCGGGGTGACGCGCGGACTGGGCGATTCTTCAATGAGCTTTTGGTGGCGGCGCTGGATGGAGCATTCGCGCTCGCCCAGAATTTCCACGTTGCCGTAGTGGTCGGCCAGGACCTGGAACTCAATGTGGCGGGGCTTGCGGATGTACTTCTCCATGTACATGTCCGGACAGGAGAAGGCGGCACCGGCTTCGGCCTGCGCCTGCGCGAGCAGGTTGGGCAGTTCGGAGGCTTCGTTGACGACACGCATCCCGCGACCGCCCCCGCCGGCGCTGGCCTTGAGGATGACCGGATAACCGACGACTTCGGCCATTTCGAGCGCCTGTTCGGCGGACTCGATGATGCCCTTGGAACCGGGCAGGATGGGGATGCCGGCTTTCTGCATCGCCGTGCGGGCATGCTGCTTGAAGCCCATAGCTTCGATCACCGACGGCTTGGGGCCGATGAAGGTGATGCCCGAGGCTTCGCAGACCTCAGCGAAGCCAGCGTTTTCACTGAGAAAGCCGTAGCCGGGGTGGATGGCGTCGACGTTCGAGATCTCCGCGGCGCTGATGACGCTGGGGATATCGAGGTAGCTGCGGGCGCTTTTGGCCGGGCCGATGCAGATGGCCTCATCGGCAAAGCGCACGTGGAGAGAATGGCGATCCGCTTCCGAATAGACGGCGACGGTGCGGATGCCGAGCTCCTTGCACGCACAGACGACGCGGAGCGCGATCTCGCCCCGGTTGGCGATGAGAATCTTCTTGAACATCTTAGTGGGGGCGAACGGTGAAGAGCGTGGCGCCGTATTCAACCGGGGCGCCGTTTTCGACGAGCCGGGCGATGATGGTGCCGGAGACTTCGCACTCGATCTCGTTCATCAGCTTCATCGATTCGACGATGCAGAGAACCTGACCGGGTTTGACGACATCGCCCACGTTGACGAATGGGGCGGAGCCGGGAGAGGCGGAGGCGTAGAAGGTGCCGACAATCGGCGACTTCACGGCGAGCGTCTTTTCGTCTTCGACGGGCGGCGTTGCGTGCGCCGGCGCGACGTGAGCGACAGGGTTGGAAGCCGCCGGGGCGGCGAGGGCAACCGTAGGAGCGGAACCAGCAACGATGATTTCCTGCTGGATGCCACCACGAACGATGCGGACGCGGTTTTCGCCGCGTTGGACTTCGAGTTCAGCCACGCCAGAATCGACGAGGGTCTGAATTAACTCTTTGATTTCGGAAATGTTCATTTCGTAGGTTAAAGAAAAACGAGTTCTTTTGCTGTTGGGGTTAGGATTTCAACGCCGGTTGGCGTTGTAAGGACCGTGTCTTCGATGCGGACACCGCCGACACCATCAATATACGCGCCGGGTTCGATTGTAATCGCCATCCCGGCCTGCAATTTTGTTTCGTCCGCGCGGCCGAGCCGGGGAGCTTCGTGAATTTCCAGGCCGAGCCCGTGTCCGGTGCTGTGAACGAAGAACTTGGCGAGCCCATGTTTCCGGAGAACGCGACGGGTGGCGACATCGACATCACCAGCAGAGACACCGGGGGCTACTGTGTTTACACCGGCCAACTGGGCTTCCAGAACCGCTCGGTATAAATCACGGGTTTTTGCGCCGGGTTTGCCGAGGTGGACGCAGCGAGTCATGTCGCTGGCATACCCGCCTCGAAATGTGCCCATATCAATTAATAATAAACCATTTCCATCAATCCGGGCATTGCCGGGGCGGGCGTGGGGCAGGGCGGAGTTTTTCTTGAAGGCGACGATGGTGTCGAAGGCCGGCTTATCAGCGCCCAGCAGACGCATCTGGTATTCGATTTCGGCGGCGAAATCGGTCTCCGTCATGCCGGGGCGGAAGCGGGTGAGCGCGGCGGCGAAGGCCTGAGAATTAATGTTGACCGATTCGCGAATGGCGGCGATCTCGGTGGGGGACTTCACCATGCGTTGCTGTTCCAGCACATTGCCCAACGGCTTGAGCGAGGCGCTGAGCGGCAGATTGCGCTGCAGGTGTTCCCAGGCGCGGTAGGAGAGGCGGTTGTTTTCGAAGCCGATACGTTTGAGTTTGGCCAGCCGGGGCGTGAGCGCCTCTTCGAGCGACTTCTTTGCGATGACCACCTTCACGCCGCTGCCGGCGGATTCGGTTCGCGCCTGCAGCGTGTAGCGGGGATCGGTGAACAGCGTGGCCTGCCGCTCGGTAACCAACAGGAGCCCGTTGCTGCCGGTGAAGCCGGTAAGGTAGCGCACGTTGGGGAGGGCAGAGACGAGGGCGGCGTCGAGTTCGAGCGCCGCCGCGTCCTTCCAAAGTTGGGCCAGCCGGCCCCGCTGCTCGTTAGGCGTTGACATCGAGGAGAAGTTTGCCGGTGGTCTTGCGCGCCGCCAGATCCTCATGTGCCTGGTGCACTTCGGACAGCGGATAGGTTTTGTGGATCTGCAGCTTCAGGTCACCGGAGGCGATGCCGTTCAGAACGTCGCTGGCGCGCCAGTTGAGTTCTTCGCGGGAGGCGCAGTGGTGGGCCAGCGTGGGGCGCGTTAGGAACAGTGACCCCTTCTGGTTCAGCAGCAGCGGTTCGACGGCCGGGACGGCGCCGCTGGCGTTGCCGTAGGTGACCATCATGCCGCGCGGGCGGAGACAATCGAGCGAACCCATGAAGGTGGACGCGCCTACCGAATCGTAGACCACGTCGACGCCGCGGCCTTCGGTGATGCGCTTGGTTTCGGCCACCCAGTCCTGTTCGTTGTAGAGGATGGTCTCGTCGGCGCCGATTTCCTTGGCGATGGCGGCTTTCTCCGCGCTGCCGACGGTGCCGATGACGCGGGCTCCGCGGCGCTTGGCCATCTGGACGACGAGCTGGCCGGCACCGCCGGCGGCGGCGTGGACCAGACAGGTCTGCCCGTTCTGGAGCGGGAAGGTGGAGTGGGTGAGGTAGTGGGCGGTCATGCCCTGGAGCATGGCGGCGGCGGCGAGGCTTAAGTCAAGCCCGGCGGGCACCTTCACCAGTTGCCACGCCGGGACGACGGCGTATTGGGCATACGAACCACGGGCCATGGCGTAGGCGACGCGGTCGCCGGGCTGGAGATCGGTGACGTCGTCGCCCACGGCTTCGACGACACCGGCGGCTTCCATGCCGGGCGTGAAGGGCAGGTCGGCTTTGTAAAGGCCGATGCGGAAGTAGATATCGATGAAGTTCACGCCGCTGGTGGCGATGCGGACCAGCGCCTGGCCTTTGCCTGGCGTGGGAACCGGAACCTCTTCAAACAACATTTTTTCGGGACCGCCCGTTTCGCGGACGAGAATCGCTTTCATGCACGTGCCTTTCTGCGTAGATGCACCATGCCGGCGAAGGCCAGCAGGTAGAGAAGACTGAAGGGAAAAAGAACGATACGGCCAATGGTGAGTACCGCGCCCGCGCCGGCGAGGCCGAGTCGAAACAGGGCGAAGTGAGTGAGAATGTCCAGGTGGCCCCGGTCCATCCAGAAGTAGTCGCCGTTCTCGTTCAGCAAGAATACCTTGCCGGGCAGGCGGAAGGCGAGCATCCACTTCCATTTGGTCATGATGGGCTCGGCGGAGCAGATCATGCCGGTGATGCTGTAGTTGCAGGCTTTGAGTTCACTGACGAGTTGTTCGCGGCCGGCGTGGCCGTTGTAGGCGGTGATGCGAAACACCTGTCCCTGTTCGGGGCGGAACGCTTTGGGCGTGCCGGCGTAACAGGTGATGAGGTCCAGTTGCATCGATTCGCCATAGATCTCATAGAGCCCCGGGAGGAGGTCTTCGAGGAGTTGGCGGGAGCCACTTTCAATGATGGCGACCCGGTCGAAGGGCGGAACCCGTTTGGAAAAGAAGAAACGCATTGCCTGGCGGCTACGCTTACTATAGTAAAGCCATGAGGGTAGTCGTTGCGGTAAGGGGCACGGAATAACGGTGACGCGCGCGGACCTGTTGACACAATTGCGTGAAAGGATTGTCGGGTTCGCGGCATCTCGTATGATGAGGGGCGCTGGTGGCCCGGTGACCGCGGAAGACGTGGCGCAGGAGACGCTGCTGGTGCTCGAGGAAAAGTATTCGCACGTGGAGGGGCTGGAGGAACTGGTGCCGCTGGCCATGCAAATCGCGCGGTTCAAGATTATGGCGCTGCATACGAAATCGTCGCGGCGGGGCGAGGGCGCGTCGGTGCCGGTGGACGAGTACCCGATTGCGGACCCGGCAGAGAACCCGGAGGCGCAGTTGGAACGGCGGGAGCGATTGGACCGTTTAGAGACGGCGCTGTTGGCGCTGGGAGATCGGTGCCGGGATCTGTTCCGGTTGAAGTTGCAGGGATTGAAGTTTCCGGAGATTCAGCAGGTGCTGGGGGCCGAGTCGATCAATACGGTGTATACGTGGGATCTTCGGTGCCGGAAGCAGCTGATCGAACGCATGAAGGGAGGCCGGTAATGGAGCGCGAACAGTTGGACCGGCTTCTGGCGGAGTATGCGACGGGCGGGTTGTCGGAGGAGGAGCGGAAGGCGTTGTTTGCCGCGGCCTTGGAGGATCAGGAGTTGTTCGATCAGTTGATCGAGGAAGACGCGTTGCGGGAGGCGATTGAGCTGCCCGGGGCGCGGAACCGGTTGATCGACGCGTTGCAGGAGGACGAGGTGCCGGTGGCCGCGGCACCCGCCCGCTTGCCGAAGGCGGAGCCGCGCCGGCAGCCGTTGTGGCTGGCGTGGGCGGCGGGGATTGGCGTGGTGTTTGTATCGGGCGCGTTGACGTACATGATGTTCGATCGTCCCGAGCTGGCAAAGCTGGCGGAGGTGACCAGCAGTGCGCCGCGGGACACGAAGCCGTTTGTGCCGCCGCCGTCTGCCGCCGTGCCGCGGAAGCCGAAGCCGGCGGTGGTGGAGGAACCCCCGAAGATTATGGCGGAGAACCGGGCGCCGCTGCCGCAGCCTGTGAATATTCCGCTGCCGGCCGCGCCGCCGCCTCCCGCGCCCCCCGCGAAGATCGCCGCTGATGCGGTGGCGGATAAGCCGGCGGGAGCGCGCAATGAGGTAGTGGCAGAGTTCCGGGCGCAGCAGACGCAGCAGCAGGCGACGGCCCCGGCTCCCTCGCAACAGATTGCGCCGGCGGCCCCCGCGCTGGCTCGGCGGCAGACGGCGCCGGCTGGCGGGATGGGCGCGTCGTCCGCGATGCGGGACGCGGCGAAGGAGCGGGAGGCTTCGCCGTTGAGCGCGTGGCGGCGCACGGGCGATGGGGTGTGGGTGCGCGTACCGGCGGGCGATGCGGTGGGCCGTGTTGAGACGATTGCCATTCGCTACGCGCCGCGGACGGCGACCCGCGTTGTTTTGATGGATGAGCGTGGGCAGCGGCTGGCGCAGCGCGATGGGCGTGCGGGCGAAGAATTGGAACTGCCGGTGCCGCAGGCGGCGATGGCGAGTGGCGATACGCTGGCGCTCCGCGTGGTGGAGGAGGCGCGAGAGCGGAAGGTGGTGGGACGTGTGGCGCGCGCGGACGAGCCGGCGGCGAGAATTATTTTGCGGCTGCGCTGAAAGGGTTTTCGGCGTGGCGTGATCTCCCTGGTGACGGCAACGAGCCAACACGGAGATCACGATGAGAAAGCAGTTATCAGTAGTAGCCCTGGGCCTGGCGGCGCTGGGGTTGTGGCGGCCGCAGGCGGCCGAGGCGAGCAGTACGCCGGGCGGCATGCTGGCGCGGTTGGATAAGAATGGGGCGGTGGATGCGCCCTGCCCGCTGGAGCATACGGCGGTGACGGCCGACGTGCAAGGGCCGGTGGTGCGCGTGAAGGTGCGGCAAGTGTTCCGCAATCCCACGGGCGACCCGATGGAGGCGATCTACACGTTTCCGCTGGCCGCGGCTGGCGCCGTGGACGATATGACGATTCGCATTGGCGATCGCGTGGTGAAGGGGACCATCAAGCGCAAAGAAGAGGCGCGGGCGATCTACGATGCCGCGCGCCGGCAGGGAAAACTGGCGGGATTGTTGGATCAGGAGCGGCCAAACGTCTTCGTGCAAAGCGTGGCCAACATCCCGCCGAACGCGAAGGTGGAGGTGGAGATTCAGTATGTCGAAACATTGAAGTTCGAAGCGGGGCGGTATGAGTTTGTGTTCCCGATGGTGGTGGGGCCGCGATACTCGCCGAAGCACAATCCGGGCGCGTTTCAGAATCCGAAATACGCTGCGCAAGGGACGCGCGCGGGGCATGATATTTCGCTGTCGCTGAAGCTGGACGCGGGGTTGCCGGTGGACGCGATCGACTCGACGACGCATGAGGTGGTGGTGGAGAATCGCACGGCGGCGGGCGCGTTCGTGAAGCTGCGGAACCAGAACGAGATTCCGAACAAGGACTTCATTCTGCGCTGGGACGTGACGGGAAAGAAGATCAACGACGCGCTGTTGACGCACCGCGGTCGCGACGGCCAGGGCTATTTCACGTTCGTTCTGGCACCGCCCGATCAGCCGGCGCGGGAGGATATTACTCCGAAGGAGATCGTGTTTGTCATCGACACGTCGGGCTCCATGCACGGCTTCCCGTTGGACAAGGCGAAGGAGGCGATGATGGCGGCGATCGAGAGCCTGCACCCGCGGGACCGCTTCAATCTGATCACGTTTTCCGGGGACACGCATCTGCTGTTCCCCGCGCCGCTGGCCGCGACGCAGGAGAATATTGCCGACGCCAAACGGTTCCTGGCCGGGCGCCGCAGCGGCGGCGGGACGGAGATGATGAAGGCGATTCGCGCCT
>CAMATG010000281.1 GCA_945860645.1 Candidatus Sulfopaludibacter sp. SbA3
CTACGACGCCTACGGCAACCGCCGCGTCTCCACCATCAGCGCCCCGGCCAACGAATACGACGTCGTCATGGAAGTCCTCCCCCAGTTCCGCAAGGATCCCGCCGGCCTCTCCAAACTCTACGTCCGCTCCAAAACAGACAAGCTGGTCCCACTCTCTTCCGTCGTCCGCGAGCGCCAGGGCGTTGCCCCGCTCAGCGTCAACCACATCGGCCAACTGCCGGCCGTCAATCTCCAGTTCAACGCCAAGGCCGGCGTCTCGCTCAGCGAAGTCACCGCACAGGTCGACGAAGCCGCGAAGGAAATCGGCCTGCCCGACACCATGTCGTTCACCTACCAGGGCACCGCCTCCGCCTTCCAGAAATCGGTCGGCGGCCTGGCCATCCTCCTGGGCATCGCCATCCTGGTCATCTATCTCGTCCTGGGCGTGCTCTACGAAAGTTTCGTTCACCCCATCACCATTCTCTCCGGCCTCCCCTCGGCCGGCCTCGGCGCGCTCATCACGCTCCTCCTCTTCAAGGACGACCTCAACCTCTTCAGCTTCGTCGGCATCATCCTGCTGATCGGCATCGTCAAGAAAAACGCGATCATGATGGTCGATTTCGCCATCCTCGCCCGCAACGATGGCCACTCCGCCGAAGATGCCATCTTCGAAGGCTGCATGCAGCGCTTCCGCCCCATCATGATGACCACCATGTGCGCCCTGCTCGGCACGCTCCCCATCGCCGTCGGCTATGGCGCGGGCGGCGAAGCCCGGCGTCCGCTCGGCCTCGCCGTCGTCGGCGGCCTCATCGTCTCCCAACTCCTCACCCTCTACATCACCCCGGTCATCTACCTCTACCTGGAAAAGCTAACTCCCGCCCGCCGCGACGCGAAAGAGAATGCGGTTCCAACCGCCGTCCCGGCTATACCGCAGTGATTGCGTAAGCCGCCGCACCAGGAAGATCCCCAGCCCGCCCACCGGCCGCGCCTCTAACGGCAATTCCAGGTCCGGCTCCGCCCGCGCCAGCGGGTCAAACGCCCGGCCGTCATCGGCCACCTCCACCTCCACCACACCCGCCGCCGGGACCGTGTAGCGCAGCTCCACCGTGCCCGCCCCCGCGTACCGCGCTACGTTCACAAACAGCTCTTCCACCACCAGGTCCAACTCCCCCAGCCGCTCCCCCGTCAAACCCGCCGCCTCCCCGCCACCCCGCACAAAGGCCATCGCCCGCGGCAGCCCCGCCTCGTCGGCCTCCATCCGCAACACTCCCATATCCTAACCGCCAGCCAGCGCCGACTCCACCGAATCGTGCGTCGGAAACATCGCCGAAACGCGGGTAATCTCAAATACCTGTTTCACCAAACCCGTCACCCCGCACAAGTGCAGTGCCCCGCCTTTCGCCTTCGCCGCCTGGCCAAGGACAACAAACGAGCGCAGCCCCAGACTACTGATGTACCGCAACTCCCGCATGTCCAGAGCAATGTCGACCACACCCTGGTCCACCCACGCCATACACGCCTCTTCAAACGCCGTCGCGCTCGGCGCGTCCATCCGCCCTGCCAGCTTCATCACTGCCTTGGGACCTACTTGGGTCGACTCAATTTGCACGCCCCAGAATCGTAAAACGGCGCCGCCCTGTCAAGTCGACGTATCAATGTCCCGGCCACGCCCCCGCCAGCGGAACGTCTCCCGCCTCGGTCACCATTGTCGCCGGTGGCGTCCGCTCCGCCGGGCACCCATGGTCAGTGTCCCCCGGATAGGTCTTCAAATACAGGCCGCAAAACGCCGCCCGCTGCCGCCGGTTACTCACCGTTGTCAACAGCCGCCGTGCACCTCGCTCCGGATGATTCGCCCACTCCGTCCCCACCTCCCGCCCCTCCCGCCGCCGCCTCGCCACAGCAATATCCTCGGGAAAACAACAAGTCGCGCCCCCATCCCGCAAATGCGCCCGCTCCATCTCCGACAACTGCTCCCAGCACTCGTCTTGCCCCCACCCGCCCAACTCCAAAAGCACCCGGCATCCCGCCACCCGCACCCCCGTGCTCGGATGCCGCAACAACCCGCGCGCCAGCTTCGCCTCCCGCCACCACCCCAACCACCGCTCCGGGTCCGCCGGTCCCATATTCGGCACCGTCTGTCCCCGCACCCCGTCCATCCGGCAGTTCATCAGCGCCAGCCGCTCAAACAGCGGCGCCCGTTCGTCCAGCGGCGCCCGCGAATGCCGTCCGCTCACCACCGGCCAAATCGATCGCCAATAGTCCCGCACCAGCCGGTACCGCCCCTTCTCCACCACCACCGGAAACAGATACCCTCCCCCACCTGCGTCGAATTCCAATCGCCACTCGCCCCGCCAACCCAGAACACCTCCCACACATCCACCACCCCATCCCGCACATCGCCCTTCAACGCCGCCTCCACCCGCACGCGCCGCCACAAATACCGCCAGTGCTCTCCCCCAAACGGCCGCGTCCACCGCAAAAACTCCTGCGCCTCAATCACCCCCAAAAACGCGTGGCTCGCCTCCGCCGCGTCACCCGCACAGCAACACCACCAACCAAATCCACCTCAACTCAAAACCTCTCGCACCACCTTCCCATACACATCCGTCAACCGGAAATCCCGCCCGCTGTACCGATACGTCAGCCGCTCGTGGTCCAGCCCCAGTAGATGCAAAATCGTCGCATGCAAATCGTGCACATGCACCTGCCCGTTCACCGTCTTCCACCCATACTCATCCGTCTCCCCATGAATTAACCCCTGCTTCACCCCCGCCCCGGCCATGAACATCGTCCAGCAGTTCGGATTATGATCCCGCCCCGCGTCCTCCCGCTTCCCGCCCAACGACTGGTCAAACGGCGTCCGCCCAAACTCCCCCGTCACAACAACAAGCGTATCCTCCAACAACCCCCGCGCCTTCAAATCCGTCAACAATCCTGCCAGCGGCTTATCAATCCCCGTCGCGCTCTTCCGCAATCCCGTCCCGATCTTCGAGTGGTGATCCCACCCGTTATCGGTCACCTGAATGAACCGCACGCCCTTCTCCGCCAGCCGCCGCGCCATCAAACATTTCCGCCCGTAGTTATCCGTCGCCTCCTCCCCAATCCCATACAACGCCCGCGTCGCCTCGCTCTCCCCCATCACATCGAAAACCTCCGGCGCCTGCACCTGCATGCGATAAGCCAGTTCGTACGATTGAATCAACCCCTCCACGCCCGCGTCCGCCCCGGCCGCCTCCTGGTCCATCCGGTTCCGCGCCTGGATCAAATCCAAATGCTGCCGCTGCAAATCCGCCGGCAACGTCGGATCGCCCAGATACCCGATCTTCGAATTCTTCACCGGCGTCCGCGCATCGCCCAGCCGCATCCCCTGATAGATCGCCGGCAAAAACCCGCTCGAATAATGCAGCGGACTCCCGTCGTCGCCATACAGCATCGGGCTGATCACCATATACGCCGGCAGGTTCCGGTTCTCCGTCCCCAGCCCATAGGTGATCCACGATCCCATCGACGGCCGCACGAACTGCGAAGACCCAGTCTGAAACAACCGGATCGCCCCCGGATGCGCCGGGCTATCGGTAACCATCCCGCGCAGCCAGCACAGTTCATCCACCTTCTTCGCCAAATGCGGCATCAGGTTCGACATCGTCAACCCGCACTGCCCAACCCGCGAAAACTCCGCCACCGGCGGCAGCAACAATGCCGTCTCCTCACTCCGGATCTTCGTCGAATTCACCGCGAACGGAATCTTCTTCCCGCCCTCCTGTTTCAACCGCTCCTTGCAGTCAAACAGGTCCATCTGCGACATCCCGCCCTGCATCCAGCACAGAATCACGCGCTTGGCCTTCGCCGAAAAATGCGGAGTCTTCGGCGCCAACGGGTCCGCCGCGCCTTCAGCCGCCATCGCCGCCAGCGCCAGCGAGCCGAACCCGCCGCCCCACGACCGAAGAAACCCACGCCGGTCCTGATTCCCTGTAAAAGTCATACGCTCCCTCATCTGCGATATAAGAACTCACTCGAAGCAAACAACGCCTGACAATACCGCGCCCACGCCCCCAAGTCGGCATCCGCGCCCGCATCCTTCTTCGCCAAACCAGCCCGGAAATCGGAGACAAACTGCCGCGCCTGCTCCACGTCCCGCGCCGTCGCCGGCCGGCTCAACGTCGCCATCACCAGCCGCCCCACGCGCTCGGCATCCCCCAACCCGCGGGTCCCCTCCGCCATCCTTCGCGACTCTTCCTGCAAGAACGGCGAGTTCATCAAATACAGCATCTGCGTCGGCACCGTCGTCGCCGACCGCACCCCCACCACCTGGTCCGGATCCTTGAAATCGAACACGTTCAAAAGATCAACGTCTTCCATCTGGCTCCCCCGCATAATCGGCTGATACACCGTCCGCCGGTACTTCACGTGCCCCTCAATCTTCGAGTCGTCCTCCAAAAAGAACGGAGCAATCGTGTGTACATTCTGCGCCGTCAACGGCAACGACGGCCCGCCGCCCTGCAACTCCAGCCGCCCGCTCGCCTGCAGCACCGCGTCCCGGAACGCCTCCACCTCCAGCCGCCGCCGGTTCGATCGCCACAACAACTCATTCCCTGTGTCCACCTCGCTCGCCCGCCCCTCCGCCCGGCTCGCCAATCCATACACGCGGCTCAGCACAATCTCACGAATCAGCTTCTTCGTCGACCATTTCTCTTCCACCAGCCGCGCCGCCAAATAGTCCAGCAACTCCGGATGCGTTGGCGGTTCCCCGCGCGTCCCGAAGTTATCGGTGCTGGCCACAATCCCCCGGCCAAACAGGTGATGCCAAATCCGGTTCACATACACCCGCGCCGTCAACGGATGCCCCGGCCGCGTCAGCCACTCGGCCAACTCCTTCCGCCCGCTCGCATTCGGCGGAACCTCCGGCGCAGCCTCCCCCGTCGAGACCCCACTCACAACCCCGCGCGGCACAAAATCACCCAACTGGTGCGCATCGCCGCGGCTGGCAATCCGCGCATCTTCCGGATACTCCATCTCCTCGGCCGCATACGCCTGCGGCCACCGCGGCCGGTCGTACTTAGTAAACGCTAGGATCTGCCGGTCCCCCGCAAATTCCGTCTTCTTCTTCAACGTCGCCAACTCCGCCTGCAACGCCTTCCGCTCGCCCGAATCCGCCGGCAAATCCTTCATCTTCGCCGACACCGCCTCCTGCTCTTTCTTGAAAACCTTATCCGCGGCCTCCACCTCCGCCACCCGCTTCTCCCAAGCCGCAACAGCGTCAGCGTGCTCCTTCAACTTCGCCGCCGTCTCCGGATACCGCCGCAAATGTATCCCCCCGTTCCGATTCCCGCGCGCCGTCGTCTGCGTGCTCAAAAAGATCCCCGCCATCGCGAAGTAATCCTTGTTCGTCACCGGATCAAACTTGTGATCGTGGCACCGCGCGCACCCCAGAGTCAGCCCCATTACCGTCCGCCCAATTAAATCCACCTGCTGATCCGCAATATCAAAACGCATCTGCACCCGGTCGTAGGAAAACCACGCCCACGGCCCCAACACCAGAAACCCCGTCGCCGCCAGGTTCTCTTCCTTCTCATCCCCCGCAATCTGCTCCCGCAAGAACTGGTCATACGGCTTATCTTCCCGATACGACCGGATCACATAATCCCGATACCGCCACGCCTCCGGCAACGGAATCCGCCGCCCCACGCCCGTCGTCTCGGCATAGTAAGTGACGTCCAGCCAATGCCGTCCCCACCGCTCCCCATAAGCAGGCGAAGCCAACAAACGGTCCACAACCTTATCCAACGACGGCTCCGCCACAAACGCATCCACCTCAGAAGCCGTCGGCAGCAACCCCGTCAAATCCAACGTCACCCGCCGCAGCAACGCATACGCGTCCGCATCCCCCACCGGCCCAATTCCCTTCCCCTCCATCTTCGCCAGCACAAACCGGTCAATCTCCCCGCGCGCCCAAGCCGCATCACGAACCACCGGCACAGCAGTCTTCTTAACCGGCCGCAAAGCCCAATGCCCCGACGCCCCAACCGCCGGCCCCACAACACCCTCCGGCCAAACCGCCCCGTCCCGCACCCACTTCTCCAACGCCGCAATCTCGCTATCCGCCAACTTCCCCGCCGGCGGCATCTTCACCTTCCCCCCATACCGCACTGCCTGAATCAGCGAACTCCCCTCCACATCCCCCGCCACAACAGACCCCGACCGGTGCATCCCCTCCCGCGTCGTAAACTGCTTCCCCGCCATCTGCACCGAAGCCCCGTGGCACGACGAACACCGCGCCAACAAAATCGGCCGCACCTTCGCCTCAAACAGGTCCCCCTGCGCCAGACACACCGGCACCATCGCCAACAGAAGCATGCGTGAAAGAAACATAGGCCCCACTCAATATATAGCGACCCTTCCCGATGTACAATCATGGTTTGCACCGGATTCTCGCCATTCTGCTGACCGCCGTCTTCAGCCTCCCGCTGATTACACCCTTGCTGTCGGCCTCCGCGGGTCCGCAACTGCCCGCCTGTTGCCGCAAAGACGGCAAGCACGCCTGCGCCATGCGCAAGGCCGCGCCCGCCTCCGGTCCCGCCGTCAGCGCCGTCAAACCGGCCTGCCCGCTCTACCCCGTTGGCAACCTCTCCTTCGCCTCGTCGGACGCCCTGGCCGCGCCGCCGTGCCAAACGGCCGGCGTCGCACTCCGGCCCTCCGGCCAACTCATGGTCCGCACCGAACATCGCGCGCTAACCACGCTCGGCCACGCCCTGCCCGACCGCGGCCCTCCTACCGCCTGAATACCGCACCAGCTCCGCCCTCCGGCCTCACCCGGAGTAGCTGACTACCGTCTGGATTCACCGGTTCCCCATGATCTCCCGCTTGAACAGCATCGCGTGTAAACGGGCGCTCGGCAGTTTTCTGCTGGCGCTCCTGCTCGTGCTGACGTTCGCTCCGGTTTTCGCCTCAACGGCCACTGGCTGCACCATGAAGTGCAACCGCAACAAGAACTCCTGCTGCTGCCGCAAAACCGCCACTCCCAACACCATCTCCGCCCGTACCTGCCCCGCAGGTTGCTGCCAGCCAAATACCATCCCCGCCTTCGCCTTCGCCGCCATCATTCCGCTCTCTCCCGCCACCGCCCTGCCCGCCTCCACCGCCTCGCTGGCAACACCCCTACTGCCGTCACTCTTCGCCCTCCTCTGCTTCGCCCTCTTCCAACGTCCGCCCCCGCCCGTCCACCTCTCTCGCCGCTAATCATTCCCGCCATCAGAACCATCTCAGGAGGTGTCGTTATGCGCCGTCGCGCCGTACTCACTCTGCCGCTCACTCTCAGCGCCAATCCGGCCAACGGTGACCCGCGGAAAGAGAATCTCTTCTCCATGTTCATCGCGCCCTGCTGCTGGCGCGAAAATCTGCTCGCCCACCACTCACCGAAAGCCGACGAACTGCGCGCGGAAATCAATAAATTCATCGAACAGGGCCGCACCGACGACCAAATCCGCCAATCTCTGATCGGCCAATACACCACCCGCATCCTCGCCGTCCCCGATGGCGAAAAGGGCCAATGGCTCACCTGGACGCCCCCCGCCGCTGCCGCAGCCGGACTCGCCGCCCTAGCTATCTTCATCAAACGGTCCATCCACCCACCGGCGCCCGCAACCCACACAGCCAACTTGCCCGACCTCCCCGACTCCGACTGGAACTGACATGCGCCTCACCCTGCTTGCCCTGACAATCCTCATCCCCCTATCGGCCCAGCCCCGGTCCATCGACCCGCCCACCCCGCCCGATAGCGGCATGCCCTTCCTCACCACCGGTCCCAACGGCGCCGTCTATCTCTCC
>CAMATG010000282.1 GCA_945860645.1 Candidatus Sulfopaludibacter sp. SbA3
GCCATGAAACCGGCGTCCACAAACACTTCCGCCTGCCCCGCCGCTAATCCCTTAAACGGTTCCTCCACCCGAACCAAATAGGCCGCCAACGTCCCATCCGCGCCATCGTGATAGTCCACCACGGTCCCCCGGAACACCGTCCGCGCGTCTCCAAATAACTCACAAATGGGCCGCTGCGGCCCACAACTACATCCCCACGCCACACCAATCCCGAAAACCACCAAAGTCACCCAGCCCATACCAAACTTAGACCGCGCCGTCCCCAACGAAGTTCCACAATCCCCCGCCATCGATACCCCCTTCGCCTACTGACTCGGCCGATTCTCCCGCAGCCGGATCTCAAGCGTTACCGGCTCGGAGCCAGCCGGAAGCGTCACTGGGTCAGCGCCAATGGTCCGTAGCCCACGGCCATAAGTCGAGGCTTGCATCTTGTAAGCAACTCCCTGCGTAACCTGCAACCGCACTTCACTTTGATCATTCACATGGCCCGAGCGGTACGCCCCCAATAGCGGCTCAATCCGCTCAGCCGAGACGTTCGCCCCCCGGCCCACTTCACTCCCGTCCGCCCACAGCACCCGCACAGTTACCGTGCGGGTCAACAGCGGATTCGGAAGCGCAAACGAGATCCCTTCCACAATCCCATTCGGCGCCAAACGCAGCACCCGCGCCCGGCGCAACGCGCCAACGCCCGGATAAAACGTCGTCGGCCAGCGCGATTCCAGATGCAGCGCTGACTCCGCGTTCACGCCAACTACAAACTCGCCCGCCGGAACATTCCGCATTCGGAACGCGCCATCGCGATCCGTTGACTCGGTAATAGTTGCTCTTCTCGCCAAATCGCCGCGTGCCAACACCCGCATCAATTCCACGTCCACTCCAGCAATTGGCCGGCCCGCCCGGTTCCGCACCACACCCCGAACCTCCCCATGTGACACCAACGGCAACATCCGCTCCGCGCACCCACGCTCCGCCACCGTCAAATCCGCGCGGTACGATCCCTCCCACGGCGCCAATTCAGCATGCAATCCATACTTCCCAGGCGCAATCCCCTCGAACGCAAATCGCCCATCCGCTCCGGAAACCACCGTCTGCACGGCATCCCCATTCCGCAGGAAAACCTTCGCGCCTGCCAGCGGCACAACGGCAACGCCATCCCAATGCACTTTCGCACTCTGCACGGTTTGCCCATACACCCGTGTCGAAGTTTCCTCACGCAATCGCCTACGTATCCAGTCCACGTCCTCCTGCGCGTTCTCCCATTCTTTACTGCCGCTGCACATTGGAACGGAATAGACCTTCAGATCCTTCTTCTCCTGCCACTGCGGCGGAAGTGCCACCTCCTCACCCCTCCGCCCGGTAAACGAAATGGAGGCAATCCCGCCCAGTCCCCACCCATAGAACAGATACTTCTTCCCGACTTCGAAGTACGTGTAACAACTGGTAAAACTGCCCGGATCGATGAACACTTCTTTCTGCTCCGGCGCCAGCCCGCGGAACCCCTCTTCCACCCGGACTAAATAGAAAGTGCTCCTAGACAAACCGCCCCGCCCATCCTCATTCGTGTCCAGCACAACTCCGGAGAACACAGCCCGCGACCGGCCGAACAACTCACACGGCGGCAACGGCGCCGAACACGTGCACCCCCACGCCACGCCCACAGCAAACAGCCATTTCCAGCTCATCGCACCCCCTCCAACCGGATGTCCACCACACTGTCCCCCTTCCCCGCCGGCAAAATCACCTCGCCCGACCGTACATGGTCCATCCTCCCTCCCGCCATAGAAAACCAATCCGCACCCACCCGGTACGAATACTCCTCCATCAACCGCAGCGTCACCACATTCCCCCCTTTCGCATCTTTTGACAGCAGGAATCGATCCGCCCGCTCCACCGGCGCCGCCCACGCCCGCGCCCCGCTGGCCACCTCCCGCCCGTCCCCCCAGAAAACCCGCACCCGCACCGTCCGCACCGGCCGCGCCTCCTGGAGATCGAACTCCAACCCGCTAACAACACCATTTGGCTCCAACTTCAACACCGCGGGATACCGCGACATCCCATACGGCCGATCCGCCGTCATCGGACTCGCCACATTCACCCCCACCACAAATCGCCCCGCCGGCAAATCCTCCATCCTGAACTTCCCCTCCGCATCCGTATACGTCCAAATCGACGCCAGCTTCGCCAATCCCCCGTCGCGCAACACCCGCACGAGTTCCACTACCACGTCCGTCCCTGCCCCTCGAACCACACCAGAGACGGCCGCTTTCGCTCCCAATTTCAAAACCCTCTCCACACAGGCCCCGGACGCCACATTGATCGACTCGGACATGGAAGGCGTCCACGGCGCCCGCGTTGCCGACAACCGGTACCGCCCCTGCGCCACTCCCTCAAACGAGAACCCGCCGTCCGGCCCCGTCTCCACCGACACCGACTGCAGCCCATCCGTCAACACCACCTTCGCCCCTTCCAACGGCACATCCCCAGGATCCGCCTCCTGGAACAACCGATGCTGATACGCCGCCCCATACACCCGCGTCTTCGACTCCCCGCGCAACGAACTCCGGATCCACGCCACATCCCCGCCCGCCTTCGCCAACAACTTACTCCCGCTGCAAATGGCGGACCCGTAAACATTCAACTTCTCAATCCCCGCGGGGAGCACCTTCGCCGGCCCGCTCCCCCGCATCACCGTTGTCGCCGCAACATTCGCCTTCGCCCCTGCATAGAACAAATACGACTCACCCACACTGTATTCCCGGTAACAACTCGTATAACTCCCAGGGTCAATCAAAACCTCCCGCTCCTCCGCCCCCAGGCCGCGAAATGCCTCCTCCACACGCACCCGGTACAGCGTCGCCTGGGTGAACTTCCCGCTCCCGTCGTCATTCCCCCACACCACCTTCCCGGTGAACACCACCGGCGCCTTTGGAAACCGCTCGCATGCCGGAGCGTCATCCGCGCACGAACACCCAAACGCCACCCCCGCAAACACGATCAGCCCAGTTATCCGGCCCATACCGTACTTAGACCGCGCCGTCACCCGTCAGGTTCCCCCTATCTCCTCGCCTTCACATCCGGCCGCTGATCCGGCACAAACCCATCCCGGTTCGGCATCTTCACCGCCGCCAAATTCTTCTCATTCAACTCCATCCCCTCCGCCACCAACCCATTCAAATGCAGCACAAACGCGGTCACCGCATACACCTCATCCACCCCCATCGTCCGCGGATGATCAAACGGCATCGACCGCCGGATATAGTCAAACACCGTCGTCGCATACGGCCAGAAACTCCCCACCCGCTTCACCGACCGCTCCGTCGCCAACGTCCCAATCCCCCCAATCAACGCCGGATACTGCTTCTCCCGCCCCTCGCCATTATCGTTATGACACACCGCGCACTTCGACTTATAAATCGCCCGCCCCGCCGCCGCTGTCCCCTTCCCCACCGGCAACCCGCGCCCATCGGCAAACACAGTAATATCCAGCTTCTGAATCAACTCCGCGCTCGCCGGCCGGCCCTGCCCAAAACAACTCACCGCAACCAAAAAACCGACTAACTTACACATGAGTCACCATCCCATCCGCCCCCACGCGCCACGGCTTAATCGCGTTGTAATGATACCCGCTATTCGAACCCCTAACTTCCACTAACTCCTCATGTGTCGGCTGCAAGAATCCCGTCTCATCCGTACACCGCGATTGAATCACCGCCTCCTTCCCATCCCACGTCCACGGATACCGGAACCGCACCAGCGCCAACGGCAACACCGGCTGCTGCAACTCCGCCTCCGCCCACGTCTTCCCCCCGTCCACCGAAACTTCCACCTGCGTAATCCGCCCCTTCCCCGTCCACGCCAACCCCGTAATCTCATGAAACCCCGGCGCAATCTTCTGCAACCCCGAAGGCCGCGTAATCACACTCCGCGCCTCCATCACGAACGTAAAAATCTGCGCCTTCCCGTCCTTCCCTAACTCCGTGTAATAAGCCGTCTCCTTCGCCGAATACGCCGGCGCATCCGCAAACTGCAGCCTATGCAGCCACTTCACGCACGTATTCCCCTCCCACCCCGGCAAAAACAACCGCAACGGATACCCCTGCTCCGGCCGCAGCGCCTCCCCGTTCTGCCCATACGCCAACAGCGCATCGTCCATCACTTTTTCAATCGGAATACTCCGCGCCATCCGCCCCGCGTCCGCCCCTTCGGCGATCATCCACTTCGCCTCCGGCTTCACCCCAACCGCCTTCAGCACCTCCCGCAGCGGCACCCCCGTCCACTCCGCGCCGCTCAACAACCCGTGGCTCCGCTGCACATCCGGCTGCGTATTCCCACGCTGCTCGCCCATCGTGTTCCCGCCGCACTCCATGAAGTAGGTCCGCGAAAACGAAGGAAACTTCCGAATATCTTCCATCGTAAGTACCAGCGGCTTCTCCACCAACCCATGAATCACTAACTCGTGCTTGGAAGCCTCAATCGCCGGCACCCCCGAATGGTGCCGCTCATAATGCAACGACGTCGGCGTAATCGTTCCATACAAATCCGCCAGCGGCGTCCGGCTTGACCCCGTCCCCGGACTAGCAGACAACTCCAATATCCACCGCGCCGAAGTCTCCCCCGGCGCCCGCTCTCCATACACCCGCATGTGGGCCCCGCTCTCACTATCCGGAGCCTTCTTACATCCCGCCAACACCCCAGCCCCAAAGGCCAGAAACCGCCGCCGATTCTTCATAGATCCGACAAATACCCTAACTTACCCGTCCCATCCCCCAGCGTCTCCGCCGGCACGCCCATCCGGTCCAGCATGGCCATAAACAAATTCGCCATCGGCGTCTCGTTCGCGTGCCGCACAAAACGCCCCGGCCGCACCGTCCCGCACCCGCGCCCCGCCAGTACCATCGGCAGGTTCGCGTGGTCATGCGCATTCCCATCGCTCAGCCCGCTGCCATAAGTCACCATCGCATGATCCAGCAGCGTCCCATCCCCATCCGGTGTCTTCTTGAACTTATCCACCAGATACACAAACTGCTTCATATGATACTGATTGATCTGAATGACTTTCGCGATCTTATCCGCGTCCCCCTGGTGATGCGTCAACCCGTGATGCGCCTCCGGAATTCCAATCTCCGGATACGCCCGCGGGCTCTGCTCCAACGCCAGTAGCAACGTCGCCACCCGCGTCGAATCGGTCTGAAACGCCAACGCCAGTAAATCGATCATCATCCGCGCATGCTCCCCCAACTCCGCCGGCACGCCCGAATCCGGCGCCGCCATATTTGGCCGTGGCGCCGCCGCCGCGTTCTTCTCCGCCGCCTGAATCCGTAACTCCACATCCCGGATCGAATACAAATACTCGTCCAGCTTCCGCTTATCCGCCCCGCCCAGTGTAGATGCTAACTTCCGCGCATCCCCGGTAACAACATCCAAAATCGATCTCTCATACGAAGCCCGCCTTGCCCGCCGCGCCGGATCCGCGTCCTCATCCGCCGCCCCGAACAACCGTTCAAACACGGCCCGCGGCCGGATCTCCGCCGGGTTCGGCGTATTCGGCGTCCGCCACGAAATCGTGTTGCTGTACGCGCAGCTATACCCGTTGTCGCAACTCCCGCCCTGCACCCCGTCTTCACAACTCAACTCCAACGAAGCCAGCCGCGTCTTCCCCGCCAGCCTCTGCGCCGCCACCTGGTCCACCGAAACGCCCACCCGCAAATCTCGCCCGTTCGTCTTTTTCGGATGCATGCAGGTCAAATAGTTCGCCCCCGCACGCCCATGATCCCCCGGCCCATCGCCCAACGCCCGCCCGCCGTTCTGCGTCAATCCCCCAATGAACGACACGTCCTCCCGATACGCCCCCAACGACCGCGTGATCGACGGCAACTCCGCCGGCAATGCATGCACGCCCGGCTTCTGATCCACCAGCCACTGGTCCATCATGATCCCATTCGGCACATACAAAAACGCCATCCGGCACGGCGCCTTCGCCGCCGCCCCCATGGCTTCGAAGAGAGGCAATCCCAACGCCGTCCCCATTCCCCGCAACACGTCACGCCGATTAATCCGCATTCTTCCCTCGCATCTGAAACGCCTGGCTCATCACAATCCCATCCAACAATACCGACATCCGATACCCCTCCGCCTCGAGTCGTCGCACCAACCCATCCACCGCCCCGCGATCCCCCCGTTCCAATCCCCGCCCCAACGCATACGTGAACAACTTCTCCGTCAAATTCCGCACAAACAACCCCGATTGCGCCGCCATCTCCTTCCGCAATCCCTCCGGCCCCGCAAACGCCGCGCCCCCTGGAAAGGTCCCCGAAGCATCCACCACAAACTCGCCGTCTTTGTCCCGCCAAGCCCCGCCCGCGTCATAGTTCTCCAGCCCAAACCCAATCGGGTCCATCTGGTCGTGACACACAGCGCAGTTCGGGTTCGCCCGGTGCTGTTCCAGCCGCTTCCGCAACGAAGCCGTCGTCGCCGCCACGCCCTCCGGCAACGCCGGAATATCCGGCGGGGCCGGTGGCGGCGGAGTTCCCAGCAAGTTCTCCAACACCCATCGCCCGCGCAACACCGGCGACGTCCGCGTCGCATACGACGACAGCGTCAACACCGATCCCTGCGTCATCACCCCGCCCCGCTGCCCTCCCTGTCAGGCAACCCGTTCAAACCCCTCCCCGCGCACGCCCGCAATCCCGTAGTGCCGCGCCAACAATCCATTCACAAACGAAAACCGCCCATCCAAAAAGTCCAGAACACTCCGGTCCTCGCGCAGAATCGCCCGCGTAAACAGCACCGTCTCCCGCGCCATCGCCTCCACCAATTCGTCATCCACATCCGGAAAATGCTTCGGGTCCGGCTTGCGCTTGTCCAATCCGCGCAGCCCCAACCACTGCCCCGCAAAGTTCTCAACGACGGCATCGCTCCGCGAATCGGCCAGCATCCGCTTCACCTGCGCCCGCAGCACCTCCGGCCGCCGCAACGAACCATCATCCGCCGCCTGCGCCAACAAATCATCTGGCATGCTACTCCACAAGAAATACGACAACCGCGACGCCAGCTCATGCGCGTTCACCGCCTCGGCCGCGCGCGCCAACGGCTCCGCGCGAAACAGAAAATGCGGCGACAATAACACCGCCTGCACGCCAACGCGAATACTCTCCGCAAACGAATCCCCGGCGTTCCGCACCTGCGCCGCCAATCCCGTCAACGCGCCCAACTCCTCCGCCGTCACCGGCCGTCGATAAGCCCGCCGCGCCAGCCGCCCCAGAATCCGCGCAGCACAGTCCGCGGTCTCCTCCGAACAAACAAACAACGGCCGCGCCCGCTCCCCCGCCACCGCGAACGGCCCCACAACATCCACGTAGTCAATGAACAGCTTCCGCCGCCCATCGGTATTCATGTTGTCCTGCGGATTGGCCATCCCCGCAAACTCCGGAAACGACGCCCGGAACGCATGTTCCCCCGCCGTCACCTTCACCCGCACCACCGTCTCCCCATGTGCGTACTGGTAGTCGATGTTCCCCTCCACCGTCTCCGTGAACACCGGCGCCCCATCCACCGTCACCACCATGTCCACCGGCGGATACGCCTTCTTGTTCAACTCCGCAAACTCCGCCTTCTCCTCCTCCGTCAAATTCCGCTTCCGGAACAGCGCCGTATGCCGAGGCGTCATGTTGATCCGCGGCCGGTAATTCCCCACCCGCATCCGCAGCTCATACTCGCCCGCAACGGGAAATCGAAACGACCCATAAATCGCCCCGCGCAACGAAAACGGCAGCGTGTTCGGCGTCGGGTCGTC